>JBILCJ010000069.1:0-10201 GCA_044353195.1 Bacteroidia bacterium
TTTAGGTTCTATCTCATGCATGGGATTGTATTTTTTTAATAGAGATCATCTTATGCTGAGTTTTATTCCTTTTATTACTGCTACCATAGGATTTTGGGGCAGTTTAGTTTATTATAATTCTTACTTGCCACAAATTGCATCTCCCGAAAACCAAGATAAAGTGAGTGCTAGAGGATTTGCTTTAGGTTATTTTGGGAGTTCATTATTATTAATCATTTGCTTAATTGGCATCATGGTTTTTAAGTACGACCCAATTACCCACCAAGGCTTTTTTAAAGTAAAATATTCTTTTTTACTAGTTGGAATTTGGTGGATTGGATTTGCACAATACACATTTAACTATTTACCAAAAAAATCACATGCTCATAAAATAACAAACAAGGAAGGTCTATTTTCAAAAGGATTTAAGGAATTATCAAATGTGTATGCGCAAATTAAATTAATGCCTCAATTGAAACGATTTTTAACGAGTTATTTTTTCTATAATATGGGCGTACAAACTATTATGGTTGTGGCTGTGCTTTTTGCAAGAAATGAAATAGATTGGGGTAACGATCCTGTTGTTGCAGAAAAAACAAAAACATCCGCATTAATTGTGAGTATTTTAATCATTCAATTTGTTGGTATTGCTGGCTCATTTTTATTTTCTTGGATGTCGAGACAGATTGGAAATGTAAAAACACTAATAGTAACTATCCTTATTTGGATTTTTATTTGTGTGTTCACTTATGGAGTTGTGCATACTCCATTTGAATTTTACATCGTAGCATTTTTGGTTGGCTTAGTGATGGGTGGTGTTCAGGCTTTATCTAGATCTACCTATTCTAAATATTTACCAGAGACAGAAGATCACACCAGCTTTTTTAGTTTTTATGATGTGATAGAAAAATTAGGTATGATTTTAGGAACCATTTCATTTGGAATGATTAGCCAACTAACTGGTGGCATGCGCAATTCTATTTTATCCTTGATTGTTTTCTTTATCATCGGTCTAATCGTAATGTTTCCTTTAACTAGAAAGAAAAAATTAGAATTATAAATTGATTTTAAATTATTGCTTTTCGGTATTTATAAAAAAAAAGATTTTTTTTTACTCAGCCGCCGGTAAATTATAAGTTGCCCAATCTTCTTTTGATGGACCATAAATACTTGGTACTTTGATATGATTTAAACGCATCAATATTGATAGTTGTCCACGATGATGAATTTCATGCTTTATCAATGCGGATAATACATCTCCATTTGTCCATCGTTCGCCATAAATATCAATGACTAACTTTAAATCCTCGTCAGACC
This sequence comes from Bacteroidia bacterium, assembly GCA_044353195.1. Classification (GTDB taxonomy): domain Bacteria; phylum Bacteroidota; class Bacteroidia; order B-17B0; family Aurantibacillaceae; genus UBA4416. The sequence continues at coordinate 1,297 of JBILCJ010000069.1, forward strand.
ATTTTTTTTGAACCTGTTCTAAAACAGATTTTGAAGAGGTAATATACAATTCAAATACCTTTGCAATAGTATCAATTGGTTCTGCATGTTCGTCTGGACAATCAATTGTTAATCCTGCCTTTCCCAACATTTCACCGTGAGTAATTAAAATGTGCCAAACTAATCGTTGAATTGATCTCACATCATCGTTCACTTTTATTGTCAATGCATCATTAGGAATTGCTTTAAATAAACTGAGTGTGATTTTTTGTTCTTCTGAAAACGATGTTACGAATTGCTGAATAGTTGTATACATAATTAAGCTAAATGAAAATGATTATTATAGATACCCTTTTATTTTATAGGTCACGTAACCAACCATTTCATGAGTAATCAATGTGACTATAGAAAGCGCGTCAGAATTTGGAAGAAAACAATGATCCAGTTCAAATTTACGATTGCCCGCAATCTTATTAGTAATAAATGGCGTTATATTTTGGTAACCTGCTTTATGAAAGATCCCTAAAGCACGTCGCATATGAAACGATGACGTGACTAATAAAATAGAACCTTTAAATTGTAAACTATCCAACATGTGTTTGGTGAATGTGGCATTCTCATAAGTGTTCTTAGAGTTATTTTCTATTAATACAACGCTATCTGGAACATGTATAGCATTTAAATAGTCTTTAATATATGATGCTTCTCTAAGATGAGGTTTACTGATACTTCCTGAACCTCCCGTAATTAGAATTTTACTAACTCTTCCTTTGTAATACATAGGTAACGTTTGAAAAAGTCTATCACCAGAATAGGTAAAATCAAAACGGTGCTGACGCTCGTCGATACGTCCCATTCCTCCCAATACTATCGCTAAATCGTATTTAGTAGATTTTAGATAAATATCATCATCCTTATACTCCCAAGCACGAACTACCTCGTCCACTAAAAAAGAATTTGAAATCATATACATAAACGTTATGAAACCAATCACCCATTTTCTAAAAGATGTATGCCAAACTTTCTTCAACAAGATCAAAAGTCCAACAAACAACCAAGTATATGGAGCAATAATGAAGGCTAATATTTTTGAAAAGAAAAAAAACATATATATAATTAACTACCAAGTCATTTATTCAATAATCATTTCAAAAGGCAAACGTGCTTGAACCCCTTTTTTCAATAGTACTGTTTTTAATTGTTTAATGTAAATATATTGTTCTCCTAAATTAGCTTTCATCGTGCGAGCTTCAATTTCGTCAGCACCATTACTAAATAATTCTTCAATAGGGTCTTTTTGTTTTGGCAAATCAATTAATTTATAATTCGAAATTTTTGCCAATTTAGCAGCATACGCGATGGCATCGTTCATTCCACCAATTTCATCAACCAACTTAATTTTTAATGCGTCAGTTCCACTCCATACTCTACCCTGCCCAATACTGTCAACATTATTTTTAGACATTTTTCTTCCTTCGGCAACTTTAGTAATAAATATGTTATAAATATCTTCAACACTTTTTTGTATGTAATTATATTCATCAGGTGTGGCAGCGCGCAAAATAGTTCCTACATCACTGTGTTTATTTGTATTAACAGTATCGATGGTTATTCCCAATTTTTCGGAAAGTGCTTTTTGTGCATTAGGAATCATTCCAAATACTCCTATTGATCCAGTAATTGTGTTTGGTTGTGCAAAAATACGATTGGCTGCACAACTAATATAATAACCACCACTTGCCGCTACATCGCCCATCGAAACCACAACTGGCTTAGCCGCTTTTGCCAGACAAACTTCTCTCCACATCACATCACTAGCGAGTGCACTTCCTCCAGGTGAATTCACACGAAATACAATGGCTTTAACAGTTGAATCTAAGCGAGCTTCACGCAAAGCTTTAACAATTGTTTCACTACCTACACTGTTATCATCTCCTTCGCCACTCACAATTTCTCCAACGGCATAAATTACTGCAATTTTATCACGACTTAAGACTAACTTATTTGGAGAAGTTGAATACTTCGTTAAAGAAACAAAATGAATTTTATCAGAAGGTGAAATATGAATCTTATTTTTAATTTCATCCATCACTTCATCTTCATACTTCAAACCATCAATTAATTTATAAGTCATTGCATCTTCGGGACTTCTAATTAATAAGTTGTCTGCCATATTATTTAGGTTAGACGTAGAAATGGACCTAGTTTTACTTATACCAGTAATCATCTGATTCCAAAGTGACCCAAGATATATTTCTACTTGGGCGCGATTGGCCTCGCTCATTTTATCGAGCATAAATGGTTCTATAGCACTTTTAAATTTACCATGTCTAAAAATCTGAACCTCTACATTGAGTTTATCCAACATTTTTTTAAAAAACATCATTTGCGCACTCAATCCTTTAATTTCTAAAGTACCTTGTGGATTTAAATAAATATGATCCGCTGTGCTCGCAATGTAATAGGCTTTCTGACTGTAGGTTTCAGAATAGGTATAAATAAATTTTCCAGACGCTTTAAAATCTAATAGCGCATTTCTAATCTCTTCTAGGGTTGCAAATCCTGCAACAGGATTGCTAATTTCAAGATAAATACCTTTAATACTTTTATCAACTTTTGCTTTTTGAATACTTAACACAATGGTATTTAATCCAATGGTTGCTTCAGGCATTAAAGGACCGAGGTTTAACTTACCAAACGGATTTTCAAAACCACGTTCTTTAATTTCATTATTCAAATTTATTTTTAACACAGAATTTTCAACTGCGACATAGGAATCATTGTTTTTACTTAGCGCATCTTTAAACGAACTCGTTATTGAAACGATAACAACAATAGTTACAACTAAACCCGTTACTAAAATGCCTAAGCATGAACCAAAAAAAGCACCAAAAAAATTTTTCATATTGAATATTTATAATAATGGCGCAAGTTACCTTACTTTAATGTATTTTTACAAATATTTTTATGAATACAGCTTTTTTATGTTTGGGTGGTAATATGGGTAATAGAGCGTTTACCTTAAAGCAAGTTGTTGGAAAAATTAATACCGAAATTGGACGCGTCATCAGTCAATCCAACTTTTATGAAACAGAGGCTTGGGGGGTTGAAAATCAAGAAAAATATTTAAATCAATGCATTTGCGTTGAAACAGTCTTGTCAAGTCACGACCTTTTAAAAAAAACACTTAAGATTGAGTTGGATTTTGGACGTCAACGAAATCATAAAGAGACCTATGAACCACGCACCATTGATATTGATGTTTTGTTTTATAATGCTGATGTAATTCAAACCAAAGATTTAATCATTCCGCATCCCCGTTTGCATTTACGTAATTTCGTCTTGATTCCATTACATGAAATTGCTCCAAATTTTTCTCATCCTACGTTTCATAAAACTATTAAAGCTTTGTTGGCTGAGTGTGAAGATCAATGCGACGTTTTACTTTATAACTAAATAATATGTACATATCCATAGAAGGTAATATTGGTGCTGGAAAATCAACGATTGCAAAAGCATTAGCAGAAAAATTAAACGCTCATTTTTTACCCGAAAAATTTGAAGAAAATACATTGTTACCATTGTTTTATGAAAACAAAAAAAAGTTAGCTCTCCTTACTGAGTTCTCATTTTTAATTGAAAGACAAAATCAATTATCAACTTATTTTAAAAAGCATTCCAAAAAAATAACAGTCAGCGATTTTCATTTTGACAAATGCTTATGTTTTGCAAAAGCTAACCTAAAGTCTAATGACTTCAAACTCTATAAAAAGAATTTTAATCAAATTAAATTAACCATTCCCAATCCTGATTTAGTAGTTTATTTGAATGTTGAAACAGATTTGCTGTTAAAAAATATCAAAAAAAGAGGGAGATTTATGGAGAAAAATATACGAGAAGATTATTTAGAAAAAGTCAATAAATCGTATCAAAAACATTACTCATCAAAAAAAACACTGTCGGCTCCGGTGTTGATAATAACTCTTAAAAAGTATGATAGTCGTACCACAGATGAATGTTGTACTAAAATTATAGAGGCTTTACAATTAAAATAAAAAATAGTTTACTTTTACTCCATGTTTAATCCCAGCGAAATCATAGAAAGTTCACAAATTGTATACGAAGACAATCATTTAATTATTATCAATAAAAAATCGTCGGAAATTGTACAAGGGGATAAAACAGGAGATATACCTTTATCAGAAAAAGTAAAAAACTACCTTAAACAACGCGACAATAAACCAGGCAATGTATTTTGTGGTGTTTGTCACCGTTTAGATAGGCCCGTTTCTGGTATTGTTATTTTTGCAAAAACAAGTAAAGCGTTATCTCGCATGAATGAATTGTTTAGAGATAAAACCATTACAAAAACCTATTGGGCGGTTGTGAAAAATAGGCCGCCACAATTAAAACAACGCTTAACACATTATTTAATTAAAAACGAACAAGCCAATAAATCCAAAGCATTTGATACAGAAAAAAATGGTTCGCTAAAAGCTGAATTAGAATATGAGTTACTTGCTTCTATCTCAAATTATCACTTGCTGCAAATAAATTTATTTACAGGAAGACATCATCAAATTAGAGCGCAGCTGAGTGCTATTGGCTGTCCTATTAAAGGTGATTTAAAATATGGATTTGACCGTTCAAACTCCAATGCATCAATTCACTTACATTCTTATAAAACAGAGTTTATTCATCCTATCAAACTCGAAAAAATTTCAGTCACTTGCAAACCAGATATAACCGATGTTGTTTGGAAAGAATTAGTGAAATTGGCTTGATTTTTTTATAAGCGTTTAGTGTTTAGTCCTTTCTAATAGTTTAGTCATCATAATAACTAAGACTAAAACAACACCAATTGCTAATACTGATAATGGATTTGCAAAATTCACTGTCCATCCCATCCACGCAATTTTTTTTGGTGGAAAAATGCGTTTATCAGCTCTATTAAAATAAAATATACCAAACTTCCAATTGTTAGGATCAGCGTGCCACTGACGTAAGGTTTCTTCGCTCGGTTTATCTTTCATCATAATTTTAAAAATGCTATTTTTTTTCTGCTCCTAATTTACTTTTAAGTAATGAAATTGCAATTGGAAATACAGAAAAAGCAATAATACCAAGACAAACCAAATCAATGTGTTTTCTAATAAACTCAACTTCACCTAAAAGATATCCAGCGGTTGTTAATGACCCAATCCATAAAGCACCACCCATGATGTCAAAAAGTATGTATTTTTTATAATTCATTTCACCAACACCAGCGGCAAATGGGGCAAATGTTCTTACAAATGGGACAAATCGAGCCATAATAATAGCTTTGGTGCCATATTTTTCAAAAAACACATGCGTTTTATCTAAATACTCTTTTTTCACAACAGGTCGACCTTTAATTTTAAAGTCAAATATTTTTACACCTATTTTTCTGCCAATCCAATAATTACAATTATCACCCAAAACAGCAGCAATAAAAAGAAAAATCAATAAATAACTCATATTCAACTGTCCTGTTCTTGCAAATAAGCCAGCTGTAAATAATAAAGAATCACCAGGTAAAAAAGGCATAGCCACTAAGCCTGTTTCAATAAAAATCACTAAAAATAAAACCACATAAATAGCAGTTCCATAATTTTGAAATAACCATACAAAGTCTAAGTGTAATATGTGTTTAAATAAGTCTATCATAAGTTGATTTAAAGAATTAAAGTCGAAAACAAATATACTATTTTAAGCTTTACGATCTCAATTTGGCTTCAAATTCAGCTTGATTATACTGTTTTTTGGAGCTAGTTCCTGCTTTCCGCTATATCTTTTTGCCTTTGAAAAAAAGGCAAAAAGGATGCCGCTTCAATCAGGGCTAGGATATTAATTATAATTTAAAAGGCTATCCCTTCTAAAGAGATAGCCTTTTATGACTTTTTAAACGAGTAAAAACTTATTTACAAAACCATGTCAACAACAAACCTTATTTTTATCAAAAACTCTTTGCAAATGTACTACCTAATGTAGTATATTAGTGCTATAATTTGTAGCAATTTAATAAAATGAGTAAAATTTTTAGCAATTTAAAATACTTGCGTTTGCAAAAAGGCCTTTCGCAAGAACAATTAGCAGATAACTTAGGCATTACCCGTTCAAGACTTGGTGCTTATGAAGAAAATAGAAATGAACCATCGATTGATTTATTAATTACTATTTCAGATTATTTTCATGTAGCAGTTGACGCTCTTGTAAGAGGTGATTTCAGTAAAACAAGTTTGGATGGTCTAATGAAAATTGGAAAAAACCGTATGTTGTTTCCAATTTTAATTGATGAGGACGGAAGAGACGTCGTAGAATTAGTACCATTAAAAGCAAGTGCTGGTTATTTACAAGGTTATGCCGATCCTGATTACGTTGAACGCTTACCTCGCATGAAATTACCATTTTTACCAACTGGAAAACACCGCGCGTTTCCAATTAAAGGAGACAGTATGCCGCCTATTAAAGAAGGTTCTTTTATTGTTGCTAAATACTTAGAGAAATTAGAAGAAGTGAAAAACGGACATACGTATATCGTTGTTACCAAAGACGAAGGCTTATCTTATAAACGTATATTTAATCTTAACTTAAAAAAAGGTTTTTTAGAATGTCATTCCGATAACAAAATTTATCAGCCTTATAAAGTAAATTTAAAAGACATTGTAGAGTTATGGGAATATACATGTTGCATTAATATGACCGACTATAAAGAAGAAGAATTGAATGTAGAAAGTATTATGAATATGCTTCGTAATTTACAAGTAGAAATGGAAGTCATAAAGAAACAAGGAAATAAGAAGTTAATTTCATAAAAACGAAACGTTAAAAAAAATTAAAGCTATTTTATTATTAAACAATAAGATTGTAAATTAGAATGCTTAAATAAATAATTTAGAGACTATCAATAAATCAAACCTTATGAAAAAATTTTTTGCATCAAAACTATTTCGCGCCATGTGGTCAATAGGCTTAGCAGCTTTATTATATTGGATTTGTCCGCCGTGCATAAGCAAAACAACCATTGCCATTGTACTCGGTACTCTAGTTGTATTAGTTAATGCATCTTCTATAATAAGTAAAGCACCCATTGTGACGCATGTTACACGAATATTCGTTGGAGGATTGTTTATTTTTTCAGGTTTTATAAAAGCCAATGACCCATTAGGTTTTAGCTATAAACTTAAAGAATACTTCGAAGTATTTACAGCAGATTCAGGCTTATCAATCTTTGAAAGCATGGCACATATTGCATTACCATTGTCTATTATTTTATGTGTGAGCGAAATGGCACTAGGCTTTATGTTATTAGTTGGTTACAAAAGAAATTTAACACTGGGATTATTACTAGCCCAAATAACTTTTTTCACGTTTCTTACGTTTTATTCCGCTTGTTATAATAAAGTAACAACCTGTGGCTGTTTTGGTGATTTTTTAGTTTTAAAACCTTGGGAAAGCTTCTGGAAAGATATTGTATTAATGGTTGCTATTACACTCTTATTTGCGGGTAAAGAAAACATCAACGAACGTTTCAATCCTTTAATTACAACAGCTGTAACTATTATAGCCATTGTATTATCAATTGCATTTCCAATTTACACCTACCGTAATCTACCAATATTTGATTTTAGAGCGTATAAAATTGGCGATAATATCAAAGAAAATATGAAACCTGGAATTGGATACCAACCAGCCGTTTATGAATCATTGCTTGAATATAAAAACTTAAAAACTGGTGAAATAAAAGCATTCAACCAAAAAGATTATATGGATTCTAAAATTTGGGAAGACACATTAACATGGGCGTGGCACAACACTGTCAATAAATTAGTGCATGATGCGATTAACCCACCAAAAATTGTCGACTTTTCAATAAACAATCAAAATGGTGAACCGATAACGGATAGTATTTTAAACAATCCAAATTATCAGTTTTTATTGGTATGTTATGATATAACTGAAACAGCTGATGATGCAACCCTTCATGCTAAAATTAATGATTTAAATAAGTTAGCTTCTATCGATAAAATAAATGTATTAGGCCTAACAGCATCTGACGCTAAACAAGTAGATGATTACAAACACAAACACCAAGCATTGTATGATTTTGCAACCTCAGATGGTGTCGTTTTAAAAACAATCATTCGTTCAAACCCTGGTTTAGTTTTAATTAAAAACGGAACCGTTATCATGAACTGGCACTATAATAATTTTCCAAGTTATAGTGATGTGAAACAAAAATACATGAAGTAACAATCTAAAATTGTTTCATTTTTATAGTGTTTTGAGGGATATAATTTTGTCTATCTCATCGCAAGGTAGTATCTTTCGGTTCTAAAAAATTAAACAAATTATGGCTACGACATCAGATATTTCGAAAAATATATTTTTAAGACACAATAATGAATTAGTTCAAGTCATGGACTATGATCATATCACGCCCGGAAAAGGAAATGCTATTTATTCAGTTAAATGCCGTAATGTTGAAACAGGAAAACAAAGTGAAATCCGTTTTCGTTCAGGCGAAAAAATTGACATCATTAGAGTAGATGAATATGAAATGCAATATTTATATATGGAAGGTGATTCATTAGTTTGTATGAATCAAGAAACATATGATCAAACAAATGTTCCGAAAATTTTATTTGCAGATAGCATTCAGTTTTTACAAGAAGGAATGATCTTAAAAATTCGTTTTGATGAAAATGATAAACCGTTAAGTGGTTTATTGCCTCAATACGTTGAATTAGAAGTAACTTATACGGAAGAAGGAGTGAAAGGAAAATCTTTAAAAACAGCTGAATTAACAGGTAATGTGAAAATTCAAGTTCCAATATTTGTTGTCATTGGCGATAAACTTAAAATAAATACAGAGACTGGTGAATACGTTGAACGCGTTAAGTAA
>JBILCJ010000104.1:0-7674 GCA_044353195.1 Bacteroidia bacterium
TTTTCTAAAAAAATTAGAACTTGCTCTTTTCCCAGTAATAATATCTGATTTCATGATGTGAAATTTTTAGTAAAGATACTATGATAGAGGAAGGCTAAAATGTAACCTTTGTTACTTAAGTTAAAAATAGTCTTACATATTTTTTAATAAATGACTTTCATCAGTTTATTTGATTTTATTCTAAACGACATTTGTTGTGTAAACAAATAGAGATAACATGGCCACTTTTATTTTCATCATCGTATTACTTCATTTAGCTGCCGGTTTTGGCTATTTGTTATATAAATTATCGCCAACAAAAAAAACAAACGAATCATTAAAACAATCTGAATCTGAAAAATTAAAACCATAATCGTATGAAAAATAAATGCAAAGGTAGGTGTCCATAAATAGCCGTAATAATTCTTAACTAAATAAAAAACATAAACTAATTAATAAAAACAATATGAAAGTAGAACAAATTTATACAGGATGTATTGCTCATGCAGCATACTATTTAGAAAACAATGGGGAAGCTGCGATCTTTGATCCATTAAGAGAAGTGCAACCATACATTGATAGGGCAAAAAAAGACAATGCAAAAATAAAATATGTTTTTGAAACACATTTTCACGCTGATTTTGTAAGTGGTCATTTAGATTTAATGAAGCGCGCTGGCTCAGAAATTGTATTTGGACCAACAGCTAAACCAAATTATAAAGCAACAATTGCCGAAGACAATCAAGTATTTAAAGTTGGTAATTACAGCGTAAAAGTAATTCATACGCCTGGACATACAATGGAAAGTACAACCTATTTATTAATTGATGAGAATGGAAAAGAACATGGTATCATCAGTGGCGATACTTTATTTATTGGAGATGTTGGTCGACCAGATTTGGCGCAACACGTTATTGCCGATTTAACAGAAGAAAAATTAGCAGGATATTTATTTGATTCATTACGTAATAGAATCATGCCATTAAGCGACAATTTAATCGTTTATCCAAATCATGGAGCTGGCAGTGCTTGTGGTAAAAACATGAGTAAAGAAACAACTGATACATTAGGTCATCAAAAACAAGTAAATTATGCACTAAATCCTAAACTGACCAAAGTGGAATTTATTAAAGAAATTTTAAGTGGTTTGGTAGCGCCTCCAGGATATTTTCCTCAAAATGTCTTATTAAATATTAAAGGTTATGAAAGTATGGATAACGTTATTGAGCGTGGAACAAGAGCCTTATCGGTTATTGAATTTGAGCTTGCTGCAAACGAAACTAATGCTTTAATTATTGATACTAGAAAAGCTCAGGATTTCAACAAAGGATTCATTCCTAATTCAATAAACATTAGTATTGATGGTAGTTTTGCAACGTGGGTTGGTACATTGGTTCCTAGCGTTAAACAAGAGTTACTCATTGTTACTGATTTGGGGCGTGAGGAAGAAGTGATTACTCGTTTGGCTAGAGTTGGTTATGATCAATCATTAGGATTTTTAAAAGGAGGAATTGACTCATGGAAAGATGCAAAACATGACATTGATTCGATTAATTCAATTAGTGCGGAAGAATTAGCTCACGTTAAAGAAAAAGGTTTAACTCATATTTTAGATGTCAGAAAAATAAGTGAATATAACAGTGAACATATTATTAATTCCATAAATGCGCCTTTGGACACAATCAATGATAGTATGATACTAATAAACAAAGAGGAAACATACTATGTTCATTGTGCATCTGGTTACCGTTCAATGATTTTCATTTCCATTTTACAAGCAAGAGGGTATAGAAACTTAATTGATGTCGCTGGTGGATTTAATGCGCTTAAAGAAACTGGCAAATTTAAACTAACGGATTACGTTTGTCCATCAACGTTATTATAAATATTGGTAGACATTATTTTTTAATTTATATTCAAAAGACGACTATTAGTCGTCTTTTGTGTTATGTAACATTTGTAACCTTTAAATTATAACTTTGGTTATAGATTTGTAAAAAAAAAGCTATGTTAACACTATTAAAAAAAATATTCAAATCAACTAAAGTCAATTTAGCACACCTTATTAAAGAAGGTGCAACAATTATTGATGTAAGAAGTAAAAGCGAATATGCATCAGGTCATGTAAAAGGCTCGATAAATATTCCCTTAGAGCAAATTGGAAACAATGCGGAAAAATTAAAATCTCATAGCCACATTATTACCTGTTGCAGAAGTGGAAATAGAAGTGGAATGGCAATGCGAACATTGAAATCAAAAGGATTAATAAATGTTACAAACGGTGGCAGTTGGCAAAATGTAAATCAATATAAATAACAATGGAAAATTTAAAAGTATTAATTCCTACCGACTTTTCAGTGCAAGCAGAATATGCTTATCTGATGGTAAAAAAATTGGAAGAAAAAATTCCAGTAGAAATTCATTTCATTCATGTATTAGGTGTTCCTGATACAGTAACAATAGATAATGATGGTAATATCGAAACTTGTGGAGATATAAGTGTTGATTATATTGCATCGCAGAAAAATATTGCTGAGCGTAAATTGGGAGATTTAAAAACGTTATATGGCAATGATATCACTACTCATTTAGAATTAGGAAAATTAACCGATAAAATAATTTCGCATTCTCAAAACCATCATTTTGATTTAATTGTAATGGGAACAAAAGGTGCGTGGGGATTAAAAGAAAAATTGTCTGGTTCGGAAACTCAAATCATTGCTCGCCAATCAACTATTCCATTATTATCATTAATGTGCGATCGTTCTGATTTAATGATTAAAAACATATTGTTAGTGCACGATTTTTCAAATCCAAAAAATGAAAATTTAAATTTACTTCATAAGTTAATAAAAGCGTTTGATACAAAAGTTCATTTATTACAAATTACTAAAGATAGCGAAGAGTCAACGAAAAAAAGTATTATGTCAAACATGGAATCGTTTGCATTATCTAATTCCATATTAAATTATGACAAGCATGTGTTAAACGACAATGACGTTGAAAACGGAGTCATTCATTTTAATCAAATGCAAGAGATGGACATCATTTGCATTGGAACTCATGGAAAAGGTGGTTTATTTCATCAAAGTGCTACCGAAAAATTAATTAATCATTTATTTAAACCAATTATAACTTATCATTTAAAAAACTAATCTATGTTAGAATTCATACAACAACCATGGACATGGTGGGTATCTGGAGCCTTGATTTCAGCCATTATGTTTTTATTACTTTTCTTCGGTCAATCATTCGGATTTTCGTCTAACCTAAGAACTATTTGTTCCGTAGCAGGAGGTGGAAAATTTGTAAAATTTTTCGACTTCAATTGGCGTTCTCAAATTTGGAATCTTGTATTTTTAATTGGCGCCATTTTAGGTGGTTTTATTGCTCGCCATTATTTATCAGATGGAACACCCGTTCAAATTTCCGAAAATACAATTTCAGATTTGAAAACGCTTGGAATTTCAGCACCAACTTCTGCGCAACCTGATGAACTATTTAGCATAGAATCTGCCTTCTCATTAAAAGGCTTTTTAATTCTAGCAATCGGCGGCTTATTAGTTGGATTTGGTTCTCGATATGCAGGAGGTTGTACATCAGGACATGCCATTAGTGGTTTATCTGATTTACAACTACCGTCTCTAATAGCAGTCATTGGATTTTTTGTTGGTGGCTTAATCATGACATTTATTTTACTTCCTATTATTCTTTAACTATGAAACTTATAAAATTTTTAATACTAGGTACAATATTCGGTATCGTAATGGCTAAATCTGAAGCATTTTCATGGTTTAGAATTCAAGAAATGTTCAGATTTCAATCATTCCATATGTATGGCATAATTGGCACTGCAGTAACACTCGGAGTTATTGGCGTTGCAATAATCAAAAAGTACAAATTACGTGATATTAAAGGAAATCCAATAACTTTTTTCCCTAAAGAAAAATCAACATTAAGATACTTAATTGGAGGTACAATTTTTGGATTAGGTTGGGCATTAAGCGGTGCATGCCCTGGACCAATGGTAGTTAATATAGGTTATGGTTATTTAACCATGAGTGTTGTATTTATATTTGCTATTATAGGGACATATCTATATGGAGCAATTAAAAATAAATTACCACATTAATTTTACTTTAATCTATTTATATGAATGATCAATCTCAACCAGATAATCCATTAGCTCATATCGTTAATAAATTAATAAGTATCATTGTAATTTTAATTGTTGCTATTATTGGATTAATCATCTTGCTTGTTTTATTTGTACCAAAACCTAAAGAAAAAATCAAACAAGAAATTGCTTTATCAATTCCAGATGCAAATGGCAATTTTACAGAAGCGGCAAAACAATTAGCTTTAATACCTAAAGACACAACTAACTATTGGACAGCTCCAGAAATTTCAAGTTTGGAAAAAAATATAAAAAAAGATTTGATTTTATATGGAAAGGATTTAATTACTCATACGTCTGAATACTTTGGCGAAAATGGTAAAATTTATAAATCAACTACCAATGGTATGAATTGCCAAAACTGTCATTTAGAGGCAGGTACTAAAGTATTTGGAAATAATTACTCAGCTGTAGCTTCTACTTACCCAAAATATAGAGCACGATCTGGCAGTAAAGAAAATATTTACAAACGTGTGAATGATTGTTTTGAGAGAAGTTTAAATGGAAAAGGATTAGATACCACATCTAAAGAAATGCAAGCAATTGTATCTTACATTAAATGGTTAGGAAAGGATGTTGAAAAAGGTAAAATACCAGAAGGTTCAGGTTTTAAAAAAATTGAATTCTTGGATAGAGCTGCGGATCCAATAAAAGGAAAAACAATCTACACCGAAAAATGTCAAAGTTGTCATCAAGAAAATGGAGAAGGAATAATGAATGATGAGAAAACAGCTTATACCTATCCACCTTTGTGGGGAAAACATAGCTTTAATGATGGCGCAGGATTATATAGATTATCAAATTTTGCAAAATATGTAAAGTCAAATATGCCATTAGGTGTAAATCACACAAGCCCACAATTAAGTGATGAAGAAGCATGGGATGTTGCAGCTTTTGTGAATACACAATCAAGACCTCATATAAATATAAAAAAGGATTGGCCTAACATAGATGAAAAACCATTTGACCATCCTTTTGGTCCATTTGCTGATGGATTTACGGAGCAACAGCATAAACTTGGACCATTCAAACCAATAAAGGAAAAGATAGATGCAAACAAAAAAGCAAAAAATAAAAAAGTATAATATTAAAACTATGAAAAAAATACATAAACAGTTATTGGGTATTATAACACTTTTGTCATTAACATTTTCAATCACTGCGCAACAAAGAAAAACAGAAACTGTTAAAGCAGAACATAAAATTATTTTTCAATTAACTACAAACGACACAACAGCTCATAAACAATTAATGAAACAGTTTAACAATATTTTAAGTGTTTCTCCTACAACACAAATAGAAGTGGTTTGTCATGGACCTGGTTTAGATATGCTCCTATCAGATAGAACAATTGTTGAAGAAAAGATAAAATCTTTACATGATAGAGGTGTTATTTTTAACGCCTGTGAATTTTCTATTAAAGAAAGAAAACTTGAAAAGTCTAAAATAATAATGATTGCTGGATTTGTTCCAGCTGGAATTATTGAAATTGTAAGTAAACAAGAACAAGGTTGGAATTACATTAAAGCTGGAAACTAAAAAAATTCTATTAAAATAACCACCATGAAATTAATTTTAATAGGAATCGCATTTCTATCAAGTAACATTGTCATTTCTCAAAATGATACAATACATCAGGATATCGAAAAACATCATTTATCTTTAAAAGTAAAAGATTCAACGTGTTTAAAAGATTGTTTCCTTAAAGCTCACTGGGAGGCACATACAAGAACTTTTTTAATGAGTACCATTAATGAAGGAAATTTAAAAGATGACTACGCATTAGCCACAGGTGCAGGAATAGGTTTATTAACCAAACCAATTTATGGATTTCAAGTTGGAGTGAGTGGTTTTTTTATTTACAATCTTGCTTCATCAAAGATTGAATTACCAGATTCATTAACGCTAAGTTCAAATAGATATGAATTAGGTTTATTTGATGTAGAAAATCCTACTAATAAAACTGATTTAGATAGATTAGAAGAACTGTATTTAAAATATAATTTTTCAAAAAGTGCCATTGTAATTGGGAAAATAAATATCAATACTCCATTTTTAAATCCACAAGATGGAAGAATGAGACCAACTCTTGAAGAAGGAATTTGGTTAAATTTAAACGAATCTAAAAAAATTGGAATAAATGGTGGTTGGATTTGGAAAATATCACCACGCTCAACTGTTCAGTGGTTCTCTTTATCAAGTTCAATGGGTGTAAATCCTATGGGCGTAAATACAGACGGAAGCAAATCTGACTATCATGATAATATAAATAGCGCAGGAATGGCTATTACAAATATTTATTACAATCCCAATGACAGATTAAAAATAAATTTTTGGAATGGAATGATGGAAAATGTAATGAATACAATGATGCTTGAAATAAATACAAATTTTTCAACTCGTAAAAAAAATAAATTCTACCAAGGAATTATGTTTATTCATCAAGATGCTTTGAATAATGGAGGAAACCATGACGCAAAAAAAACTTACATAAACAAAGGAGCTCAATCTAATGTGATAAGCTTTCAAATTGGCGTTAAAAACAAAAAACAAAACACATCATTTAATTATACCCATATTACTGGAGATGGAAGATACTTAATGCCAAGAGAATGGGGAAAAGAACCTTTTTATACGTTTATGCCTAGAGAACGCAATGAGGGTTTTGGAAATGTACACGCGTTGACTATTAAAACCAGTTATTTGTTTTATAATGAAAAACTAAAAACAAGTCTTGGTTACGGATATTTTAGTTTACCAGATGTGAAAAATTACCGTTTAAATAAATATGGTTTACCTTCCTACCATCAAATAAATGTTGACGCAAGTTATACATTTAGTAAATTTCTAAAAGGGATGGAAATAAAAACATTGATAGCTTATAAAATCAAAGACGGGGAAACATATAATAATTTAAAATACATATATAACAAAGTCAACATGATAAATATAAATTTTATCTTAGATTTTAAAATTTAAAATTAAACATAACAATAATGGAAGATTACAAAAACAATAAAAATCTATCAGATGAAAATCGTAGAAACTTTTTAAAAAAATCGGCCATTATTGGTTTAGCATCACTGTTGAATCCTATGTCGGAAGTAATTGCTTCTAATACAAGAGAAGTAGATTCTGAAGAAGATTCTTATCAAAAGCAAAAATCAAATGAAAAGATTGTAACTATTTTAATTACTACAGACATTCATTCTCAATTATTTACGCACGATGAGTTCTTTTGGGAAAACAATCAAGCCGTTTATAAAAAAAGAGGGGGAATGGCAGTTTTAAAAACGATGGTTGAACATTACAGAAAACAAAATCCAACACAAACTATTTTGTATGATGGAGGAGATTTTTTTCATGGTCATGCCGTTGCTTCCTTAACTGAAGGTGAAGCTTTAATTCCCATATTTAATGAATTAAATTATGATTTAATGCTGCCAGGAAATTGGGAGGTTGTTTACAAAAAGAAAAAAATGCTTTACGATTTGGGGCATGTAAACGCGGCTAAAATT
>JBILCJ010000243.1:0-2750 GCA_044353195.1 Bacteroidia bacterium
GATTTTCTCTTCGGCATGGCCCGCACCAACTTGCCCAAAAATCAATTAAAACTAATTTCCCTTTAAGGCTTGATAATTTTAAAGCCTCACCATTTACTCCGTTTTGAATAAATTCAGGCGCTTTATTTCCTAAGTTCAATCCTTCTACCACATCTACCTTGATTTGCGGAGGATCGTTTTTACTGGTAATTTCTTGTTTATTTTTACAAGATAAAAAAAAGCAACAGGCAAGTGCTGTAATGGTAAATTTAAATAATTTCATTTAGTTGTTTTTTCTGATTATTTCTGCCCCAATGGCATTTAGGCGTCCATCAATATTTTGATAACCTCTATCAATCTGATTGATGTTGTAAATGGTACTTTTTCCTTTTGCACTCATAGCGGCAATTAATAGGGCAACACCGGCTCTAATATCGGGTGAAGCCATTTGAATAGCTCTCAATTGAACTTTTCTGTCTAGTCCCATAACCGTTGCTCTGTGCGGGTCGCATAAAATTATTTGCGCTCCCATATCGATTAATTTATCTACAAAAAACAATCGGCTTTCAAACATTTTTTGATGCACTAAAATATTACCACGTGCTTGTGTTGCTGTAACTAATATGATGCTTAATAAGTCTGGTGTGAATCCTGGCCATATAGCATCAGCAACGGTGAGCATAGATCCATCAATAAAACTTTCAATTTCATAATGGTCTTGAGAAGGAATAAAAATGTCATCACCTCTGCGTTCCATTTGAATACCTAAACGGGAAAAAACTTTAGGAATACAACCTAAATTGTCATAAGACACATCTTTAATTGTAATTTCTGATTTAGTCATGGCTGCTAAACCAATGAAAGAACCAATTTCAATCATATCTGGTAAAATGCGGTGAGATGTTCCATTGAGTGAAGTTACACCAGTTATTGTAAGTAAGTTCGAACCAACGCCACTGATTTTAGCACCCATTTGATTCAGCATTTTACACAGTTGTTGTAAATAAGGTTCGCACGCTGCATTGTAAATAGTGGTTGTTCCTTCTGCTAATACCGCAGCCATGACAATATTTGCTGTTCCGGTTACAGAAGCTTCATCAAGCAACATGTATGCGCCTTTTAATTTTTGAGCAGTTACTTTAAAATTTTCGGTTTCATGATCGTATTCAAATTTTGCACCTAAATTTTCAAACCCAAGAAAATGAGTATCCATTCTTCTTCTTCCAATTTTATCACCACCTGGTTTAGGCATATAAGCTCTTCCAAAGCGCGCTAGCATTGGCCCAATTATCATAGTAGAACCTCTTAAGCCTGATCCTTTTTTTCTAAAATCTTCAGACACCAAATAATCTACTTTTACTTCGTCTGCTTGAAAAGAATAAGTTTCGTGTCCAGTTTTTTCTACTTTAACTCCTAAATCTTTAAGTAAGTCAATAAGCTTGTTTATATCAACGATATCTGGAATATTACTGATTATTACTTTTTCAGAGGTTAATAATACGGCACATATTATTTGTAAGGCTTCATTTTTTGCCCCTTGAGGAATAATATCTCCTTTTAATTGTTTGCCTCCTGTAACTTCAAAAATTGCCATAGATTAATTTGCTGGTCGGTTATTGTTGTTTGTTCGGTTTTTATTAAACTTACTCTTATTTTTATTGAATCTATTTTTGTTTTTACCTCCACCTGAGCCAATTGAAATAGGTGTTTGGTTATTATGATTTTTATTTTTTAATTCATTAGCGTGTGTTAAAGCCATAGCTTCATCAATAACTAATTCATTGTTTGTCATTTCTTTAAATTGCTTAAAAATAACATCATCAGTAACCGAATCTTTATTCCAATTGACGTATGATTTTTTTAAGTGATTGGCAATTAATCGGGTTAATTCTTTTTTTTCTGGGCCTTCTTCATACTTTTTTGCAACATCAATAATTCTTTCAATAGTTTTCCCGTAATGTTTATATCGGATTTTTGATGCTGGATAAGGAACGTTTTTTGGCTTGGTTGTAAATGTTTCTGGCGTAGGACGGGGATAAGGCGAATCAACATCTAATTTAAATTTAGAAATTAAAAACAAATGATCCCACAGTTTGTGCGTATAATCTGCAATATCACGAAGATGTGGATTTAACTGCCCCATAATTTGAATGATTGCTTTTGCACATTTATTACGTTCATCTCTATCTTCAATAGTTACGCAATGCTCAATCATTACTTGAATGTTTCTACCGTATTCTGGTATTTGCAAATGTGGTAGTTGTGTATTGTATTCCATGATGAATTAAAAACCTTAAATATAATAAAAATAGTCTAAAAATACCAGTTTTTTACTGCTTTATTAACACAGTAAATTGTTAACAAGCATAACATTATGATAGTGTTTTATACATCACAAAATCATTCATAACATAACCATTCCCTATATCAAAGTCTTCAACTGATTTTATTTTAAAATTATTTTTAAAATAAAAATTTATGGATTTAAAATTTTGACGATTCACGGTTAAGCTAATTGTTTTTGGTGAAAATGTTTTTTCTAATTGAGATAGAATTTGAGTTCCAATTCCTGTATTAGCGCAATCTTGATCAACATAAAATTTATGAATAAAAAAATCTTCTTCATTACGAGAACTAATACTTACAAAGCCAATATCTTTTCCGTTTAGTGAGATTAAAAAAAAGAGGTGATTTAATTCGCTGAATTGGTTTAATAAACTTTCATAATTATATATTTTATCAAGCATATAATTCACTTGGTTTTGTCCAAT
>JBILCJ010000244.1:0-2747 GCA_044353195.1 Bacteroidia bacterium
AAATAGTAACATTAACCGTTGTTCCACTTTTTCCTCGCAATGCTTCAAATACTTTTTTGTTTGTTATTTTTTCACCTGTCAAATTCTCAACTCCAACTTTAATTAATTTATCTCCCGCTCTAATTCCTACTTTTTCTGATGGACCATCTTCTATAGGATTTATAACACGAATAGTATCTCTGATTATATTAAATTCAACACCAATGCCATCAAAATTACCTTCTAATGTTTCGTTTGACACATCAAATTCTGCCGCTGGAATGTAACTCGAATGTGGATCTAAACTTTGCAGCATTGCTGTTACTGTTTTTTCAACTAAATCAGACTTATTAATTGTATCAACATATTGATAATCGATGAACTCCAGTAAACTATTTATTTTTTCATTCGTAGAGATTTGCTGGTTTTGATTTTTCCCATTTGAAGAACCTATTTTTACGGATAAAAAATAACCTAGCCAAATTCCTGAAATAAGAACTAAAGACAAAATGATGGGTAGAAATATGTTTTGTTTTTCAGGTTTTTTGCTCTGTTCAGAATTCATATAAGAATTGTATATTTGTGTTACAAATGTATTTGTTTAAGCTATATCCTAAATTAAACTTTCAAAAAAAAACACTCTTTTTTTTGTTTTTTTGTGCGGTACTAGTTTTTTCTTGTAAAAAGAAAACAATTCAGGATCCGATTCCATTTCAAAACGTAAATGTAACGATTTACCCTAATGATCCTCTAAACTTTAAAATACAGGTTGTTGGTGGTTGGATGTATTATAATGGCGCAGGGGTTAATGGATTAATCATTTACCGTAAAACAAATGTAGGCGCAAATGATTTTATTGCTTTGGATAGAACCTCTACTTATTTGCCTGATAATGCGAGCGCAAAAGTAAAAGTACAACTTGATAATTTTACTCTGAAAGATACTATTAGTGGAAGTAAGTGGCAGATTATTGATGGATCTGTTCTTTTAGGTCCTGCCACTTTACCTCTCAAGCAATATTACACTAATTATGATAGTGGAACTGGAGCATTAACTATTAGAAACTAAAAAATCCCCGTTAGGGGATTTTAATTACTAATATGTTTTAACGTTTTAAGCGTTTTCTGTTTTTCCTTTAGCTTGCGAAACAACGATTGCTCTTTCATGATGCTCTGTTCCGTTTAAAGCATCTATCGCTTTTTGTCCATCTTCGTCATTAGACATTTCTACAAAGCCAAATCCACGACTTCTGCGTGTTTCCTTGTCTTTTATAATTCTAGCAGAGGTTACTTCTCCAAATTGTGAAAATAATTCAGTAAGGCCTTCTTCTCTTACTTTAAAGCTAATATTGCTTACAAAAATATTCATAACAGTGTTTAATTAAGATTGTTTAAGTAAAATTATAAAAAAAAATTAAAAAAACAAATTTTTAACAAAAAATATGAAATTTTGTCCAAAAAAACTGTAAATGACTAACTACTAGCTAGTTAATTTTAAAAAACGCGTGCCTCAACACTTATTTCGACATTTGCATCCTTTGGCAGTCTGTCGGCTTGAATAGTTGCTCTTGCAGGGAAATCACCTTTAAAATAGCTACTGTACACTTCATTGACATGCACGAAATTATTCATATCTGATAAAAATATGGTAGTTTTAACGATGTGATCATAGTTGAGACCTGCAGCTTTTAGAACTTCACCTAAATATTCCATCACGATTTTAGTTTCTTCCTTAATAGTCGTTTTGATCAATTGTTTAGATTCTAAATCCATCGCAATCGTTCCCGATACATAAACACTATCCCCAACCAGAATCGCTTGGTTATATGGACCAATTGGTGCGGGTGCGTTTGGTGTATTAATTATTTTTTTCATAATAAGTATAATGAATAGTTGACACAAAAATAATAAAAATTGGTAGATTAATAGGTGTAAGAATTGAACATGTAGGTATTCGTAACAAAATGTTTTTTTAGTTTATTTTATCTATAAAAACAATAGCTTTGTTGTGATGCAACAAAAACCTTTAATTTTAGTAACAAATGATGATGGTGTAAATGCCTTAGGTATTTTACATCTGTCTCGTATTGCCATGAAATTTGGCGACGTTTATGTAATTGCCCCGGATAAGCCTCAATCAGGAATGGGACATGCTATTACAATTAACGCTTCTTTAAGGTTACAAAAAACAAGTTACCATTTAGGTGCATTACAGGAATATAGCTGCAGCGGAACGCCTGTTGATTGTGTAAAAATGGCAGTGAATAAATTATTACCAAGAAAGCCTGATTTAGTTATTTCGGGTATTAATCATGGCAGTAATAGTTCAATTAATGTAATTTATTCTGGCACAATGAGTGCCGCTATAGAAGGTTCTTTAGAAGGCACTTCAGCTATTGGATTTAGTTTAAATGATTATAGCTTTGACGCTGATTTTAGTGGAACAACCTTATTTATTGAAAAGATCATAACTTCAGTATTAAAAGATAAATTACCGAATGGCATTTGTTTAAATGTTAATTTCCCAAAACTTACTGCAGAAGAAATTAAAGGTTTGAAAGTTTGTCGACAAGCAAAAGCAAATTGGGTTGAAGATTTTGAAGAGCGATATGATCCACATGGTAAACCATATTATTGGTTAACGGGTAAGTTTATTAATTTTGAACCAGACGCTGAAGATACTGATGAATGGGCTTTAAAAGAAGGTTACGTAACTGTTGTTCCAACGTTGCACGACTTAACAGCACATAATTATATTAATCATTTAAA
>JBILCJ010000157.1:0-5581 GCA_044353195.1 Bacteroidia bacterium
AACACAAGTAATTAATCTATTTTTAAAATGATACAATTATTAAATAATACTAACTATAAAACAATACAAGTATGAATTTTCAAAATTACAATCACACCGTTACAAATCGTTTCATTCGTTACGCTAAAATAGACACGCAATCAAATCCAGAATCTACAACATCTCCAAGTACTTTTAAACAAAAAAATTTAGGCAAAGTATTACTTGAAGAACTTTTAGAAATGGGAATTACAGATGCTGAATTAGATGAATTTGGTTATGTTTACGCAACCATTCCAAGTAATACAACAAAAAAAGTCCCAGTTATATGTTTTTGCTCGCATATGGACACCTCTCCAGATTGCAGTGGAGAAAATGTGAATCCTGTCTTACATGCAAACTATGACGGATCGGATATTGTATTACCAAAAGACAATTCTCAAATAATTAAGTTTATCGAACATCCAGCATTAGCTCAACAAATAGGAAATACAATTATAACAGCAGACGGCACAACACTTTTAGGCGCTGATAATAAAGCGGGTTTAGCTGAGATTATGGATGCTGCGAATTATTTAATGGCACATCCTGAAGTTAAACATGGTGCTATAAGATTGTTATTTACACCAGATGAGGAAGTGGGAAGAGGCACTGAACATGTAAATATAGAAAAACTAGGTGCTGAATTTGGTTACACAATGGATGGAGAAACTCTTGGCCATATAGAAAACGAAACATTCAGCGCGGATAGTGTCAGCATCATTATCAAAGGATTTCCTACTCATCCAGGCTTTGCAAAAAATAAAATGCAGCATGCTATTAAAATAGCAGCTGATATTGTAAATAACATACCAAAAGAAAAAACACCTGAAACAACAGAAAAAAAAGAACCCTTCATGCATCCCACTTCTATCAACGGAGGATTAGAGCAAGTTGAAATTAAATTTATTATCAGGGCATTCGATACGCCAACACTTCACCAACTTGAAAAAGAATTAGAATCTATTACACAATCTGTATTACTTAATTATTCAAAATGTTCGTACGAATTTACTGTGACTGAACAATACCGCAACATGAAAGATGTTTTAGCAACATGTCCACATGTTGTAAATTATGCATTAGATGCAATTGAACGAACTGGTGTTAAACCAATATTATCAAGTATTAGAGGAGGCACAGATGGTTCAAGATTATCTTTTATGGGATTGCCTTGCCCGAATATTTATGCTGGAGAGCATGCATTTCATAGCAAACAAGAATGGGTTAGTGAAAAAGATATGCAATTAGCAACTCGAACTATAGTTCATATAGCGATGATTTGGGAAGAGAATAGTTAGATAGTAAACATAAAAAAAGGCTTAATTAAATTAAGCCTTTTTTTATAAAGTAATAGGAGCAAATTAATTTTTAAACATAGATAAAAATTGTCCTAACTTATCTTTTAATTCAGTTCGGTCAATAATCTTATCTAAAAAACCGTGTTCTAAAACAAACTCAGCCGTTTGAAATCCTTTTGGTAAATCCTTACCGATTGTTTCTTTAACAACACGAGGACCTGCAAAACCAATCAAAGCGCCAGGTTCAGAAATATTTAAATCACCTAACATAGCATAACTCGCAGTTACACCGCCAGTGGTTGGATCAGTACAAAGTGATATATAAGGAATGCCTGCTTTATCCATTAGAGATAATTTTGCAGCTGTTTTAGCCATTTGCATTAAAGAAAATGCGGCTTCCATCATTCGAGCTCCACCAGATTTTGAAATAACTAATAAAGGAGTTTTTGTTTTTAAACAAAAATCAATAGACTTAGAAATTTTTTCACCAACTACACTGCCCATCGAGCCTCCAATGAAACCAAAATCCATGCAACATACTACTAAATCATGGCCATTAACCTTGCCATAACCACTCCTTATAGAGTCTTTCAATTGAGTCTTTTTAATTGTATCAGTTAACCTATCAGTATATTTTTTTGTGTCAGTAAAGTTTAATGGATCTCCGCTCACCAAATTTTCGTGCAATTCAGTAAACTGATTGTCATCAAAAATAATTTCAAAATATTCGGAACTTCCGATTCTTTCATGATGACCACAATCCAAACAAACATGTTTGTTGCTCTTATGCTCTTTTGCAGTATGTATTTTTTTACATGCCGAACACTTATACCACAATCCCTCTGGAGTTTCTCTCTTTTCAGTAGTTGTAGTAGTAATTCCTTCTTTTAATCTTTTGAACCAACCCATCTGTTAAATTATTAGTTTTTCGTTTTTTCTTTGAAACCCTTAACACTTTATTTTTAAGCAACCGTTATTGTTTGATCTAAATAAACATCTTGAATTGTATTTAATAATTCAACGCCTTCTTTCATCGGTTTTTGAAACGCTTTTCTTCCAGATATCAAACCTTGCCCTCCACCGCGCTTATTAATTACTGCTGTTGTTACAGCTTCGGCTAAATCAGAATCTCCTTTACTCTCGCCACCACTATTAATTAAACCGATTTTTCCCATATAACAATTTGCAACTTGGTATCTACATAAATCAATTGGATGATCAGTTGTTAATTCAGAATAGACTTTTGGATGAGTTTTGCCATGACCAACCGCTAAATAACCACCATTTTTATCAGACATTTTTTGTTTGATAATATCGGCTTGAATAGTAACACCTAAATGATTGGCTTGTGCAGATAAATCGGCAGCAGTATGGTAATCAACGCCATCTTTTTTAAATGCACTATTTCTTGTGTAACACCATAAGATAGTTGCCATACCTAACTCGTGAGCTCTTTCAAAAGCTTTTGCAACCTCAACAATTTGTCGGTTAGATTCTGACGATCCAAAATAAATGGTTGCACCAACTGCTACAGCGCCCATATTCCATGCGTCTTCAACAGTTCCAAACATAATTTGATCGAATTTATCTGGATATGAAATAAATTCGTTGTGATTTATTTTAACTATAAAAGGGATTTTATGTGCGTATTTCCTTGCCACAGAAGCTAAAACTCCGTAAGTTGAAGCAACGGCATTACAACCACCCTCGTGCGCAAGTTTAACAATATTTTCACTATCAAAATAAATAGGATTAGGTGCGAAAGAAGCACCAGCGCTATGTTCAATACCCTGATCAACAGGAAGAATGCTCATATAACCAGTATTGGCTAATCGCCCATTTCCATATAACTGTTGCAAACTTCTTAACACTTGCGGGCTTCGATTGCTGAAAGCAAATGTTTGATCAATAAAATTTACACTTGGTGTAATTATATGATCTTTTGAAATTGTTTTGCAAGTGTGATTTAATAAATGTTCGGCACTTGCTCCTAGTAGATCTGTTATTTTAGACATAAAAATTATATTTCGAATGGCGAATTTACGAAAAAATACGAAAAATAACATAAAAAAACCCCGAAAAATCGAGGTTCTTTTTTAAAAAATGTGATAAACTATTCAGATACTGGTACCATTTTAAATGGAATCCCAATTATTGCTTGATAATCTTCGCCTGCTTCAAGCATATCTTCATCATCATCTTCGTAATGCCAGTTGATTGTAACATCACTGCCTGATTTATGAATAGATTCTAGTTTTTTAAAAATATCTAAAATGCATTTAGAAGAGCTTGTGTTAAAATATTCTAACTGAATATTTACTGTAGTTGCTGATTTTGTTGCTACAGAATATTTATCTAGCGCATCAACTAATGGCTTATAAAATTCTATCGAATTCTCTGGAATTGAACGCCCTTTAATATCTAAAACTCCTCCATTAATATCAAATAAAATGGTTGGTGTTTTTGGCGTTCCGTCAATTTCGTATTTTTCCATAGTATGCGGTGATTATGTTTATGTTAATTGTGGTTGTGATACTTTAATTATTAATGTAAAGAAAGAAACTTTATCGTCAATTTCCAAAAAATTATACTCTAATTTTTCGCCTGTTTTTCTAGCTATATCAATCATTCCTAATCCACTTCCTCCGTTAAGAGATCTAATTCCATTATTTAATATAGATTTATAAAATTCTTTTAACTCCTCTTTGGTGAGTGAATTAACCTCATCAAGTCTAGATCGTAATGGAGCAATACTTTGATTACCTAAGAAATTACCGGTTATGATATTATAATTTAATTCGTTTTTTGCAATCATAAATATCGCGCCCTTATTCGTTTCATTTAACCCAAATTTAGCTTCATCTGAATGGTGATATAAATTTTGCAAACATTCAACTAATACATTGTATACTTTTCGTTTCGTACGAGGCTCTTCTTTTAAATCATCCATTTTACACTCCATGATTTGAAGAATAGATGTTAATAAATCAGCAGTGATATCGCCTTTAAAGGAAAGGAGAACATTACTCTTCTCCATTCTGTCATATATATTAAAAGCATCAATCATTAAAAATTAATTGGAATTATATTTATAATTGATAAAATTACACAAAAAAAATAAAAACTATGTCTATTTTTAACAATCATGAATTTTAGCAACAGAAGAGATATTGTTTTTTTAGTATTAGCGGGATTTTTTATAACAAACGCTATCATGGCTGAACTTATAGGTGGTAAGCTCATCCAGTTTTTTGGTTTATTTACTCAAAGTATAGGCATCATACTTTGGCCTATCATTTTTATATTAACTGATTTAATTAATGAGCACTTTGGAAAAGATGGTGTAAAAAAACTGACCTATATTACAGTTGGGTTAATCAGTTTTGCTTTTATTGTTTTATCAATCGCCATCAACATTCCAGCAACACCTTTTTCGCCTGTAAATAATGAAGTTTTTAAAACTGTTTTTGGTCAATCGCAATGGATTATTGTCGGCAGTATAATTGCTTTTTTAATTTCACAGTTAGTTGATGTGTACACATTTTTATTCTTTAAAAAAATAACAGGAAATAAATTTATTTGGTTACGAGCAACTGGAAGCACCTTAATTAGTCAGCTAGTCGACACTTTTGTGGTACAATATATAGCCTTTGTTTTGCCGTCCAAATGGACATTAGATGAATTTATAACTAATGCAAGTTATGGCTATGCCTTTAAACTAATTATTGCCATAGCATTAATACCACTCATATATGTTGGGCATGCACTCATTAATAAATTTTTAGAAAAATCTAAAGTAGCAACTCATTAATCATTCAATTGAAACATTTTACCTGGAAGAGATTTTACAAGATTAGAAAACTCTAACGTTAATAAGTGTGAAGATGTTTTACTGATTGGTAATTGGGTAAATGCACAAATTTCATCAATATGTAATTGTGATTTATCTTTAAAGCAATCCATAATAAATTGTTCCTCATCACTTAAATTAGTAAACAATTGAATCTGACTTTTAGATAGTTTTTTTTTCTTGTTCCAATTCATGATGTAAAATAAATCTTCGGCGCTTTCTATTAAATTAGCTTTATTAGATTTAATTAAACCATTACATCCCTCACTCAATAATTCGTCGGCCCTACCAGGAAACGCAAATACATCTTTATTATAGGCATTTGCAATAGTTGCAGTAATTAAACTACCTCCCTGCCTTTTTGATTCTACTACAATTAAGGCGTCACACATGCCGGCCACAATGCGATTTC
>JBILCJ010000003.1:0-49221 GCA_044353195.1 Bacteroidia bacterium
TTTAGGAAAATTTTCTCTATCTGGATTCGTTTGACTCATAAATTCTGTAAGTAATCCTCCTTGTTGAACCATTTTCTTAGCATAATTTGTGTGGGCAGCCGGATATAAACGGTCTAAGCCATGCGCTAAAACCCCAACTGTATCCACGTTATTTGAAAGCGATTCTTTATGTGCCAACACATCGATGCCATAAGCTAATCCACTTACAACAAGCACACCTGAATGTGATAAATCTTTAATTAATTTTTCAGTCATGTGTTTTCCATACTCAGATGGGGTGCGTGTTCCTACTACAGAAACAATTTTTGAATTATTTAAATCTGCATTGCCTTTATAATATACTAAAAGTGGGCTATCATGACAATATTTTAACCTCTGCGGATATTTTTCATCTGTAAAAAATAAGGCGGAAATTCCATTCGTATTTATAAATTCAATTTCTTCTTCAGCACGATGTATTACATGTTGACTTTCAATAATTTTACTTGCAACCACTGATCCTATTCCAGGTATTTTCTCAAGATGAGATTTTTTTTCTTTAAAAACCTGCTCCGAACTTCCGCAATAAGCAACTAAATTCTTTGACAACACATCACCTACTCCATCAATTAAGGTCAATGCAATTTGATGAAGTAATTCTTGTGACTGAGACATTTATTTCAATTTAATAATGTGTTTCAACAAAAATAAAAGAATTAATTGTGATTAAATGGCATAAGCCAAATTTTAACTTTTTGCAGAATTAGATTAGAGTATTTCGTTAAAATTAAAAGTGTAAAAAACTCAAACTTTAACTATTTTTTACAAATTACGATTTGATTTTATTGTATCTTTATACTCAAAAAAATATCATGGATAATAATTTCAGAAAAACAAATATTGACAACATACAATATGATTCAGTTGTCACACAAAAAAACTTATTAGCAACAGTATTTGCTTGGATGTTTGCCGGTATGGTAATTACAACCGCAACATCTTTATCGTTTGCTTATATTCCTAGCTTACTTGATTTAATGTTAACACAAGGCGAAGACGGCATGTTGCATAAATCGATGCTAGGCCATATCGTTACCTTTGCACCTTTAATTATGTTAATTGGAATGGGCGCTGGCTTTAGAAAATTATCTTATTTAGCTATTGCTGGTTTGTTTTTAGGCTTCTCCGCATTATTTGGAATCAGTATTAGTTATATTTTTATTATATATCAAATAGGTTCAATTGTAAATATTTTTTTATCTACAACAGCTCTTTTTGGGATTATGGCCGCTACAGGTTATTTTACAAAAACTGACTTAACAAAATTAGGTAGTATTTTAATGATTGGAGTTGTAGGTATATTCATTGCATCTTTAATTAATTACTTTATGCATAGTGCTCAAATGGGCTACATAATTAGTGTGATAGCTGTTATTATCTTCACTGGATTAACAGCCTACGACATGCAAAAAATTAAAAACATGTTAGCTGAAAACGACGGATCGGATTCATTTAAAAAATTAGCAGTCATGGGAGCATTAAGCTTATACTTAGATTTCATTAACTTATTTTTATCCCTTCTTAATATTTTTGGAAAAAGAAACTAATCTGAATATTATAAGCAATTAACTTTAAAACCTTAGCCTGTGCTAAGGTTTTTTGGTTTTTAAGCTATGCCACCCAAAGTAAAAATCGTCTTATTTTTAAATTGCTTATCGATATAATATTTATAAATTTACATCGTATTAAAAAAGTTCAATTTTTATAAAAAACGAAATATGGCAATTGTAGAATTAAAAGTACCAAGTCCAGGCGAATCAATAACAGAAGTTGTAATTGCCCGTTGGGTAAAAAACACAGGTGATATCGTTGAAAAAGATGACGTTTTAGCAGAAATAGATTCAGATAAAGCAACCTTAACCCTTAATGCCGAAGAAAGTGGGAAAATCGAAGTATTAGCTGCTGAAGGCGATACTGTAAATGTAGGTCAAGTCGTTGTAAAGATTGATACATCATTTAAACCAGAAGCAAAAGCAACTGTTGAAGCTCCAAAAGTAGAAGCTAAAAAAGCAGAACCTGCAGCAACTGTTACACCGAATCATTCACCAGCATCAACAAGCTATGCTACAGGAACGCCAAGTGTTTCTGCTGCAAAAATAATGGCTGAAAATAATATTAAACCAACCCAACTAAATGGAACTGGTAAAGATGGAAGAATTACAAAACAAGATGTTTTAGCGGCCTTATCAAATGGATTACCTACAGCCGCTGAAGTACTTTCTAATTCTTGGAAAGGTGGAAGAGACAAAGATCGTACAAAAATGACTTCTCTTCGTAAAACAGTTGCAAAACGATTAGTAGCTGTTAAGAATGAAACGGCTATGTTAACCACTTTTAATGAGGTAGACATGTCGGCTATTTATGCGATCAGAGCAAAATACAAAGATAAATTTAAAGAAGTATACGGAAGTAATGTAGGTTTCATGAGCTTCTTTACGAAAGCTGTAACAGAAGCATTATATCATTATCCAGCAGTAAATGGAATGATAGATGGAGAAGAACTAGTATATAATAAATACTGTGATATTGGAATTGCAGTAAGTGCTCCAAAAGGCTTAATGGTTCCCGTTTTGCGTAATGCCGAATTAATGAGTATTGCCGATATTGAAAAGGGAATTAAAGATTTAGCTGTTAAAGCTCGTGATGGAAAATTGACCATTGAAGATATGACAGGTGGAACATTTACCATCACTAATGGCGGTGTATTTGGTTCTATGATGAGTACCCCAATTATTAATCCTCCGCAAAGTGCAATCTTAGGAATGCATAATGTTGTTGACAGGCCAATGGCTGTTAACGGACAAGTTGTGATTCGTCCAATGATGTATGTGGCACTTAGTTATGATCATCGCATTATTGACGGTAGAGAAAGCGTTGGTTTTTTAGTGAAAGTAAAGGAGATGTTAGAAAATCCAAGCCGTATGTTGTTTGGAGGTAAAGTTCCTGAAGAAGTTTTATTAGGATTGTAATTAACATAAATATTTTTTTCCTTTTCTGTTTTATTTTAGAGAGTAAGGACTGAAATTTAAAAAACCTTCAAAATTATTTGAAGGTTTTTTTGTTACTTATTAAACGAATTAGCGTTAGATGATACTATGAGATTTCTTATCCTCCTTTTTGTTACAATCCAAATGTTTAGTCAAACTAAAAAGTTTGATACGGTTTTTTGCGATTGCAATAAGGCACGAGTTATTAATTTAAATGGAAAAACAACCATAGGTAAAACTATTGCACCTAAAGGGTCTGGAGAGGTAAAAGAAATTAGTCCTAGAAAACAAAAAACGAATTTTGCGTTTGAAAAAGAACATAACTCTGCTTGGTATAAGCTTAATATAAATGTGGCAGGCGAATTAACTATGCATGTTATTCCATCCAAAGCAATTGACGACTATGATTTTATGTTATTTAAGGCGGCCAAAAATAACTTCTGTGATAGTCTACAATCTAACAAGATAAATCCGATTAGAGCATGCATAAGCAGAGATAAGAAAGAATTAAATGGAAAAACTGGATTAAATTTTAAATCAACAAATGAATTTGTTAACCAAGGTATCGGCCCTGCTTACTGCAAAAGCCTAACTGTAAAAAAAGGAGAAATTTATTATTTAGTATTAGACAATGTTTACGAAAAAGGCGATGGACACACTATTGAATTTGAAATTTCACAATCTGTTCTATTTAAAGGAACTGTAAAAGATGATAACAATAAACCGATTAAAACAGAAATTACTTTAACCAACCAAAAAGGCGACACTGTATCACTTGAAAAAACAACGGATGATGGCAGATTCACCTTTACTGCACCTCTAATCAAAAACCAACCGTATAATTTAAATTTTTATAATGATAGTAGTTTTAGCTTTACTAAAAGTATTACACTTGCTGATACTGCGCAATTAAAAATTCTTAAAACAGTTTTACCAAAACTAAAAAAAGGAAATAAATATTCGATTGGATCCATTAATTTTGTGAGCGGCTCAGTACAGTATTTACCAAGAGCTGTTCCATCTATGTTTAATTTATATAAACTATTAAAAAAGAATCCAAATTTAAAAATCCAAATTATAGGTCATTCAAATGGACGTGATATGATGGATGAAAAAGGAATTATAGAATTTACAAAAGCAAGGGCGACCTCTATAAAAAATTACTTAGCCATACAAGGCATAGATGAAAATAGGATAGAAATTAGTGGAAAAGGAGACCACGAAATGTTATTTAAATTGCCAAAAGCTAATGAAAACGAACAAGAGCAAAACAGAAGAGTAGAGATTTTAGTATTAGAATATTAATCCTGAATGGACTAATTCAACTTCATTGGACGTATTTTACTTTTTACAATAAAAGCATATGGGAATTCAACTTGAATTCTTTTTAATAATTCAAAAGCCTCTAACTTCGTTTTAAAATCACCCACATTAATAACAAAATTAGGTTGCTGGTATTCTTCATATGAAGGTATATCAGCAAACTTAGTCGTAAATTTAGATTGAACTTCTTTAGCTTTAGATTTATCAGCACTAAAATGTATTTTTATACGATATCCTTCGCTTTCACCATTCGTACGCCGATGAAACTCTGCCTTTTTCTCTTGTAAAGCTCTTACTTTCATAGAATTTTGAATAGCATTACTATTCGGATTTTCTTGTGAGAAAATAGTTACGTTTTGCGCAAAAATGAATATAAAAAACAATGTAAACTTCACTAAACAAAAATAGGGAAATTAGCTTAAAAAATCCTTAAATTAGCCTTTTATTTTAGAAAGACTAACATGGACAAATTTTCCTTCGTAGGCACAAGCGATGTTAACGCTATTGAACAATTATTTTTACAATACTCTCAAGACAGTAACTCTGTTGATGAATCGTGGAGAGATTTTTTTAAAGGCTTTGAATTTGCTCGCACATCTTATGAAAACGATGGTGGAGCTATTCCCGAAAATGTTTCAAAAGAATTTAAAGTCATTAGCTTAATCAATGGCTACCGTCAACGTGGACATTTGTTCACCAAAACAAATCCTGTTCGCCAACGTAGAACCTACGAGCCAACTTTAGATTTAGTAAACTTTGGTTTATCTGATAAGGATTTAGAAACTGTTTTTCAAGCAGGTAATGAAATAGGACTAGGAAATGCTAAACTAAAAGATATTATTAGTCATTTAGAAAGTACATACTGCCAAAGCATTGGTGCAGAATATTTATACATGCGCGAACCAAAAGTTGTAAAGTGGTTGCAAGAGCGCATGGAAAAAAATAAAAACACACCAGCGTTTAATACCAACGAGAAAAAAACAATTCTTAAAAAATTAACTCAGGCAGTTGTATTTGAAAGTTATTTACATACAAAATTTGTTGGTCAAAAACGTTTTTCATTAGAAGGTGCAGAAGCTGTTATACCAGCAATGGATACACTTATGGAGCATGGTGCAAATTTGGGCATTGAAGATTATGTAATCGGAATGGCTCACCGTGGTCGTTTAAATGTGCTTACTAATATCATGAATAAAACCTATAAAGATGTGTTTACTGAATTCGAAGGAAGACCAAGTGAAGACTCTTTATTTGATGGAGATGTAAAATACCATATGGGTTATTCATCTGATCAAACCAGTGATGGAGGTAAAAAAGTACATATTAGCTTAACACCAAATCCATCACATTTAGAAACTGTTGCGCCAGTTGCCCAAGGAATTGTTCGCGCGAAAATTGACAACCGTCACAAAGGTGATAATGCAAAAGCGTGTGCCATTACTATACATGGTGATGCAGCAGTTGCAGGTCAAGGCGTAGTATACGAAACCTTGCAAATGAGCCAATTAGATGGTTATAAAACAGGAGGAACAATTCATTTTGTGATTAACAACCAAGTTGGATTCACAACAAACTTTTTAGACGCTCGTTCATCAACCTATTGCACAGATATTGCTAAAGTTGTTTTAAGCCCAGTATTCCATGTAAATGGTGATGATGTTGAAGCATTGTGTTTCATTTCAAAATTAGCAATGGAATTCCGTCAAGAATTTCACCGCGATGTATTTATCGATGTTTTATGTTATCGCAAATACGGTCATAACGAAGGTGATGAGCCTCGTTTTACTCAACCATTGTTATACAAAGCTATTGCAGCTCACGCTAACGCAAAAGATATTTATGTTGAAAAATTAAAATCAGAAAATTCTGAATTAGCTAGCGAAGCAAAACAGATTGAAATAGCTTTCAAAACAGAGTTAGATTCTAATTTAGATGAAGCTAAAAAAGCGGAAACCGTAAAAATTACATCATTCTTAGAAGGTAATTGGAAAGGCTTGAAAATGGCTAACGACAAAGATTTTGACGAATCACCAATAACAGCTATTGACGAAAAACTATTTTTAGAATTAGCTAAAAAAACAACTGAATTACCTAAAGACAAAAAATTCTTTAATAAAATTCAAAAAGTTTTTGATGATAGAAAAGCAATGATGACCAATAATAATTTTGATTGGGCAATGGGCGAATTATTAGCCTACTCATCATTAATGAAAGAAGGATTTCCTGTTCGTTTCAGCGGCCAAGATGTTGAGCGCGGCACATTCTCTCACCGTCATGCAGTAGTAAAAATTGAAGATAGCGAGGAAGAATATACACCGCTCAATAATATTGATGCTGATGTAAAACTAAGTATTTACAATTCTTTATTAAGCGAATATGCCGTTTTAGGTTTTGATTATGGCTATGCGTTCGCATCACCAAATTCATTAACTATTTGGGAAGCACAATTTGGTGATTTCTTTAATGGTGCTCAAATTATAATTGATCAATACTTAACCTCTGCTGAATACAAATGGCGTCGTATGAATGGCTTAGTGTTGTTATTACCGCATGGTTATGAAGGACAAGGTCCTGAGCACTCATCGGCGCGTATGGAACGTTTCCTACAAGCTTGTGCAGAAAACAATATGCAAATTGTAAATGCAACCACACCAGCACAACAATTTCATGTTATCCGTCGTCAATTAAAAAGAGATTTTCGTAAACCATTAGTTTGTTTTACACCTAAAAAATTATTGCGTTACCCAAGCTGCGTAAGTAAATTAACAGACTTTACAAAAGCAAACTTCCAAGAAGTTTTAGACGACACAATTGAAGTAAAAAAAGTAACACGCGTGGCATTTTGCTCAGGAAAAGTTTATTACGATTTAATTGAACGCAGAGAAAAAGAAGGGTGTCATGATATTGCATTTATCCGATTAGAACAATTGTATCCTTTTCCTCAAAAACAAATTGATGTTATTTTGAAAAAATATGCAAAAGCCACAGAATTTTTATTTGTGCAAGAAGAACCAGAAAATATGGGTCCTTGGCGATTTGTTGATAATAACCTACGCTCTCTCAAATTAAAATACATCGGCAGAGAAGCGGCAGCAAGTCCGGCAACAGGATTTTCAAAACGTCATGCAATGGAAAACGAAGAGATTATGACTGCTATTTTTAGTAAAATTCTAGTAAAATAAAAAACGTTTGACGTTAATTTTAAAAGCCCTTGTTTTAATTAACAAGGGCTTTTTTATTAAATGAATTAAATAATCAACTTCACTTCTTTGATATCAAAAAATAATAAATCATTAGTTGCGTTTTTGAGAACTAATTTCCCGTTCTCTTCAACACTAATAATTTCGGCATAAAACTCTTGTTCGTTTTTATCAATAAAAAGATGAATTTGATGTAAACCATATAATTGAGATAAATAGTTCGAGTTTATATAATCTAATTTACTTTCTTTCAATTTAAAATACCATTTTTCGAGTTTTGAACATATAGATTCCAAAATCAAAGCCATATCAAAATGAATGTTTTTCTGAAGCTTCATCGAAGTAGCTATTGAATTTAAATCTCCGAAATTCTCCTGATTAACATTCAAACCAATTCCAATCACAGCATGATGAATGGCACTTCCACTCAAATTATTTTCGATCAAAACACCGCCAATCTTTTTTTTATTTACTAAAATGTCATTTGGCCACTTAATTTTAATGTCAAATTGACTAGAATCAAGTATTTCCGTCAATACGTCATAACAAGCTAATGCTGTTATTTTACTCAAATAAAACGACTTATTGATGTCTAAAAATCGAGGTTGCAATATGACCGAAAGTGTAATGTTTTTGCCTATTTCCGACGTCCACACGGCTCCCCGTTGCCCCTTACCTTGTGTCTGATTATTAGTATAAATAATTGTGCCATCCACAAGGTTAACATTCCTTAACAAGTTAATGGCATAGGTATTGGTACTCTCTACTTCAGGCAGAAAAAGCACATTCTTTCCTATAAACAACGTGTTCATTCGCCTAAAAAGATTAAATTTGTTATTTGTAGCAAATACAAAAATAATAAAGAGATTAGCATTAGCAATAAAATAAATATGGCAAAAATTACAGATAAAAAAGCAGTTGTTAAAAAAGCAGCAACAAAAAAAAGTCCAGCAAAAAAAAGTGCGGTAAAAAAAACAGCTGTTAAAAAAATTCCTTTAACTGAAAAAGAGTTAGAGCAAAAAGAAGCTAATCGTATCGCAAATACAGAACAGAAAAAGAAGCCAGGTAGTACAGCTCGTCGTCCTAAAAAAAATGCAACGAAAGCGCAAACAGATAATTTATTAGATGCCATCATTGAAGGCATGAAAAATAAAAAAGCGAAAAACATTACAGTTATCAATATTTCTGCTCTAGAACACAGGGTAGCTGATTACTTTGTGATTTGTGATGCTGATAGTAATACACATGTTAATGCTATTTCAAATGAAATTGAAGAAACAGTTGTGAAAGCAACTAAGGAAAAGCCATTTCGTAGTGAAGGGCAACAAAATTCAGAATGGATTTTGATTGATTACGTAAACATTGTTGCACATGTGTTTTTAAGAGAAACCCGCGAATACTACAATATTGAAGGACTTTGGGCAGATGGAGAAATAACAAATATCGAAGATTAACAAACAAGAAATGCTCGAAAAGAGCAAACGTAACTCACAAACATACAAAATTGCCTTGAGGCTATAAAAAAGAAAACATGAGCGATAATAATACAAATACAGAAAGCGAAAACTCGCCAAGTCCTGAATCAAATCCTACACCTAACGAAAATCCATCGCCGGAAGATGAAAGAAAAAAACAGTTCGATAAAATGAAAGAACGTTTTGGGAAAAAATCTCAAACTCCTTTTGGCGGCGATTCAAATAATAACGGAAATAGTTTTTATTGGATTTATGGGCTTGTTATTTTGGCTTTATTAGCGTTTGTTTTTATGGGCCAAG
The DNA here is from genome assembly GCA_044353195.1 of Bacteroidia bacterium. Classification (GTDB taxonomy): domain Bacteria; phylum Bacteroidota; class Bacteroidia; order B-17B0; family Aurantibacillaceae; genus UBA4416. The sequence goes on from JBILCJ010000003.1 coordinate 9,325, forward strand.
ATTTTGAAGGAAGAGTATTTCCGGCAGATCAAAATGAATTTGAACAAAATATGCTTGCAAAAGGAGATGTCAGAAAAATTGTTATTGTAAATGATAAAATTGCTGAAATTACGATTAGTGCGGATAGCTTAAAACTTGATAGATACAAAATTCTTGATAAAAATAAAAGTTTAACACCTATGTTTCCAGGTGAGAGTGCTAAAAAAGGTCCTCACTTCAAGATTTCTATTGCAGATAAAAAAGATTTTATTGAACAAGTTCGTAATGTTCAAACTGCAGCAAATATTCCACAATACTTAAGAGTTTCTCCTTCAGGCGAAGAAAGAAAAGATTGGACTGAATACATGGGATGGATGTTTCCTATCATCATCATGATTGTTTTATGGATTTTTATGATGCGCAGAATGGGTGGCGGATCAGGCGGAGGAGCTGGACAAATTTTTAACATTGGAAAATCTAAAGCTGTTTTATTTGATAAAAACCAAAACATAAATATTACGTTTAATGATGTTGCTGGTTTGGATGGTGCAAAAGTTGAAGTTATGGAAATAGTAGACTTTTTAAAAAATCCAAAAAAATATACAGACTTAGGTGCAAAAATTCCTAAAGGCGCACTATTAGTAGGGCCTCCAGGAACAGGAAAAACTTTGTTAGCTAAAGCAGTTGCAGGTGAAGCAAAGGTGCCATTCTTCTCCTTATCAGGTTCTGATTTTGTTGAAATGTTTGTTGGTGTTGGTGCATCTCGTGTACGCGACTTATTTAAACAAGCTAAAGAAAAAGCGCCTTGTATAATTTTTATTGATGAGATTGATGCAATTGGAAGAGCTCGTGGTAAAAACGCAGCGGCCGGTGGAAATGATGAACGTGAAAATACATTGAATCAACTCTTAACAGAAATGGATGGATTTGGAACTAACAGTGGCGTTATAATTTTAGCCGCTACAAACCGTGCAGATATTTTAGATAGAGCATTGATGCGTGCTGGACGATTTGATAGACAGATTTATGTTGATATGCCAGATGTGAATGAACGTAAAGAAATTTTTGAAGTTCATTTAAAGAAAATAAAAATTGATGCTAGTGTTGATGTTGATTTCTTAGCTAAACAAACACCTGGATTTAGTGGTGCGGATATAGCTAATATTTGTAATGAAGCTGCTTTAATTGCTGCTCGTGCCAATAAAAAGCAAGTCGTAAAACAAGATTTTTTAGATGCAGTTGATAGAATAATTGCTGGTCTAGAAAAGAAAAATAAAATCATTACTCCTAACGAAAAAAGAGTTATTGCATTCCACGAAGCTGGACACGCAACAGTTAGTTGGATGTGTGAGCACGCTTCTCCTTTAATAAAAGTAACCATCGTGCCTCGTGGTCGTTCATTAGGTGCAGCATGGTATTTACCTGAAGAAAGACAAATTACAACTACAGAACAAATTGTAGATGAAATGTGTGCAACCTTAGGAGGTAGAGCGGCAGAAGAAGTTATTTTTGGAAAAATTTCAACTGGTGCTTTAAGTGACTTAGAAAAAATTACTAGACAAGCTTATGCAAGTATAGTTTATTACGGATTAAATGAAAAAATAGGAAACGTAAGTTATTACGATAGTTCAGGGCAAAGCGAATATTCTTTCAATAAACCTTATAGTGAAAATACAGCTAAAACAATTGACGAAGAGGTTAAAAAAATGATTGATATAGCTTACGCAAGAACAAAAGCTATTTTAGTTGCAAATAAAGACAAACTGACTCTACTTGCCGAAAAATTACTTGAAAAAGAAGTTATTTTTAAAGAAGATCTAGAGGAAATATTTGGAAAAAGACCTTTTGATACTGAGCCTTTAACATTAGAAGAAACAGCTACCAAAAATAGTTCCGAATCGTCAACTGAATTGTAATATATTATTTAATATATTTACTAAAACCTTTATTGAATATATTTCATGAAAACCATTGTTTTACTTTTTGGAATTTGCTTAGTTGTTTCGTCTTGTAAAAAGAAAAGTTTAGCTGAAGAAGAAATACCGACAATTCAAGTTGAAACAAAAATATATCCTGATTCTGTCTGGACACCAACCGGAAGTGGACCAAGATTAATTTTTAAATTCAAATTTGATTCAACTCAAGTTAGATTAAACGCTTTTGGAAATCCAATTAGTTCAATTCCAGCTGGTCATGGAGGATTATCACCTGTTTTTAATAAAATGGCAGCGCACTATTTAGAACTTGCACAAAATGACTATACCCAATTAGGTGCTGGTAAAGTTCTATATCATGCTCCGGAAACTACTAAAGGCGGATCAACGGCGATTAATTTTGGCTACTCCATTGTGGTAAAAGAAGGTGCTATCTTTTTTTCTAAAGCAATTAACGAAATAACTCCTGGAACTTATCAATGGCTTCGTTTATCACTGTCGTATCAAAACTATGATATACCATTCTTGACAAATAGTTTATCTGGAACTCAGCATGCAACAATCGCATCCTTTTTAGGTTATCAAACTTACGTTGAGAAATATAAAATAAAAACACAAGATTATATTCCTTCCGCAAGTGTTGGAGGTCCAACTTCAAACCACCCTCAAGGGTACTGGGGTTTCGAAACAAACTATATTGTAGGTTATCCGAATAATAATGGGCATTATATGTTGGATGGACAACCGCCTGCTGGAGCAACAACAGTTGTTAATCCAAACTTCGCTAATTCGCCTATACCGGCCGGTAGTTGCGTTGTTACAGCAAAATTTACAAATGATTTAGGAACAACAATTAGTCCACTCATTATTACTGGAAATGAAACAAATGATATTATTGTAACCGTTTCATTATCAACAAATAAAAGTTTCGAATGGTTAGAGGTTGGCATTCCTGATGGCTATTATAACCCTGATGCAGGAGAAAAGCCAATTGATATGGGTGTAAGAGGAATGTTACCTAAAGTGCAATATTAAAAAAAATAGTGTATTTTTAACATAGGAGATATTAAACCGAAATATAAATTATAAGTCTTAAGTATAAACCTAAAAAAATAAAACCATGAAAAAAATAATCTTAATTGCGGTAAGTTTAGTTGCACTTACAAGTGTTTCTATTGCACAAGAAGTAACTACAAAAGCAGAAGCTAAAGCTAAAAGAGAAATGCGCCATAAAGATCCTGAACAACGCGCTCAAAAGCATGTTGATCGTTTAAATAATATGGTAACATTAACTGACGCTCAAAAAGTAAAAGTTTTAGAAATAGCAAAGGTAAAAGTTCAAAAAGCAGACGCTATTCGTGAAAAATTTAAAAACGATCCTGAAAAAGAAAATAAAATGTATCCTGAAATGGATGCCGTAAAACAAGAGTATCACAAAAGCGTAAAAGCATTATTGACTGCAGAACAGCTAAAAAAATTAAAAGCAAAACAAACTGAATTAAATTCAGCAGGACAACCAGCTGAGATAGAGCATGAATAATTCTTAAATATTAATAAAAAAAGCCATCTAAAAGATGGCTTTTTTTATTTCAAAAATTTCAGAAAACCTATATCATTCTTTAAATTAAATAAAGATAGAAAGGATAATTTATTTTCTTTCATAAACATTCCTGTTAAAACAAGTGAAGCAACTAAATAAGATAACACTGTCGCATAACAAGCTCCGAAAATTTGATACTTACTAATCAAAAAATAACTTGATACAATAGTGGTAAATAACCCTGAAAAATTAGCGATGGCGATTAAACGCTGATTACCAATAGCCGAAAAATAATGACTGATGATAGTTGAAAAACTAATACATAAAATACCAGGAGACAGGGCTAACATAATTGATTTTGCAAGCGCATAATCATGTCCAAGCACATAAATAAAAAAAGTTGAAGGGATACATAATACAATTAAGACTATTAGCGCACTCAGAATAAAACATATTTTTGACAGTAAATATGTTATTCTAACATGATTAACATCGTCTTTTCTATTGGCAACATGCGTTAAAATAATAGTTGAAGCGCTGCTGCTGATAATCAAAACAGATTCGATTAAAGAGGTAGCTGTTGAAAAAACACCAACTAAAGCATTACTAGAAATCAAATAAAAATTAAATCGGTTACTCAACATGTGTGACAAATTTGCCAATTGATTATGAAATCCATTTTTAATTATGAGTGACTGATTAAATAAAATTGTCTTAACATCATTGCACTTAAAAATTATATAAATTCCGAAAATTGAAATGCCTAATGACAAAGAATACGATATATATAATGAGGAAATAAAGCTCATAATCGTATACGTATTAAAAACAAAAATTTGAATGGATAAACCCAACAATAACATGGCAGGCTGAAAGAAAATTAAAAAATTATAAAGTCTAATACGCTCCTTTGCTAAAATAATAACATTATGAAAGGAATATAAAATCATGATAAAAGACAAAATAACAATATGTACAAGTTGGTCTTTGAGCTGTTGTGCCCATTGTTTCTGAGACATGAAACTAAGTCCAAAGAAAAATAAAAAACAAAGCAAGGAACAAAAAACAGTAAATAGAAACCCGTTTCTGTATAATTTCTCTAAAGAAAATTTTGGTATAAAATGAACTAATGCATAGCCAGTATATATTTCATTAATTGCCTGAATAATAGCGATGTTTAAAATCAGTAAACTCACTTGACCCCTTACTTCTCCACCTAATTCCCTAGATGAAATTAATAAAATCGCTAAATTAATTAACGCGACGAACCCTTTTGTAAATAAAGTAGCAATAATTTTTTTAAGCATTTTATGACTAATTAGATGTATAAAATTTTGTTAAAGCATTGCAAACAGATTCATAGCTATATAATTTTTTGATTTCTTGATGCATGATTTCAGCATTCAAAAATTGAGCACGATTAAATTGGCTAAGTTTTTTCACACATTCATTTATATCATGAGACATTAACACAATTCCCATTTCTGGTTTAACTATTTTATCTACTTGACCAACTTGAGTTGTAATAACAGGCAATCCGCAAGACATGGACTCCAGCAGAACAACTGGCATTCCTTCATAATGACTGAATAATAAAAAAACATCAGACTCATTCATATAATTAGCAATTTCATAAGCCTGTTTGTAACCAACAAACTTAATGTCATTTGAATTAAGATTTTGATAGGCTAAAGCCTGATGACGATCCCATTCACTTAAATTTTCGCCAATAATAGTGAGAGTAAAATCAACTTGTTGTTGTTTTAACTTTTCTGCAATTTTAATAATACCTGAAATATTTTTTTCTCGATCTACTAAAGAAGACACATGTAATATTCTTAATGTTTGTGAAAGATTATAATGAATTGGATTAGGTTTAAAAATAGTAGTATCAACAACATTATTAATCAATTCATAATTACCTAGAAGGCTATGATGTTGCATAGCTTGTTTTAACTTGTCTGAAATCACGCATATTGCTTTAGCTTTAGCTGCAACTTTTTGAGTATAATATTTCATCAAAGCCCCTTTGTAACTTCCATCTTCCGAATAATAGCCACTCCAATGTTCTGTAATAAAAAAAGCTGCTGTTGGATTTTTCCTTAATGCATACAAAGCCGGAATGGCTGCTGGAAAAATTGTGTTTAAATGGATAACATCAAAATGAGATTGCAAAGCATCAATCTGCTTTTCATAATGAGATTTAAACTTCACATATTTTAATAAACTGCTAATAAGCGGGAATTGAAACTTAGACTTTGGATAAAAAAATAAAATCTCCTTTAAATTGCCATTTACACTTTCACTATAACTTTCAGAAATTGCATTTACTGATTTAACAAACAACACTGTAACGTGATGTTTTAAGGCTAATGCCTGAGCATGTCTTTTAATAAAAATACCATTTGTCTGGCTGTCAGGGTTTGGATACCAAGAGCACAGAAAAAGAATATGTAATGGTTTATGATCCATGCAGGCTAAATTAACTTCGTCATTTTATAATGTTGAATAAGATCCCACAATAAAAACGTTTTTTCTTCTACTGTATACCCGCAAGCTTTATAAAATTCACAGGCATTTTCTCTTGACTGTAATTCAATCTTTTTTAAATTCAAATTTCTTGCTTCATCTTCTAATCGTTCCAAAATTAATTTACCTAAGCCTTTTCGTTGATATACTTCGCTGATTGCCATGTACCGAATTTGTCCAATTCCATCGCCATTGTTTTGTAAACGACCGCAAGCAATAATCTTCGAATCAATTTCTATAAATGCATTTTTTGAAAGTAATTCTAAATCATCTGTTGCTGAATCTTTAGATTTATTCCAAGGTTGCCTTAATACTGAATACCTAAGTTCAATAATCGCTTCTAAGCATTTTTGGGATTGACAAAGTTCAACGTAATGCATTCACTAACACTTTAAAAAAAATCCTACTCAATGAGTAGGATTTTTAATTTCAAATTATCTTATTAATTATTTACTGCTCGAACAGAGGTGATTTCGGGAACAGCTTTTTTAATCGTTTCCTCAATGCCTGCCTTCATAGTCATTTGGCTCATGCTACAAGTGCTACAAGCTCCTTTCAGTTCTAGCATAGCAGTGTTTCCATCAACCACTTCAAGTAACTCAACGTCTCCTCCATCAGCCTCTAAATAGGGTCTGATAGATTTTAATGCTTCTTCTACTCTGTTAAACAGTTCTTGATTCATTTATAAAGTTTTAAAATTTTTAAAGTTCTTTGATTTTGAAAGTTAGATACTGAATAAAAAACTTTCTAAACCTTCCAAGCTTTTTTACTTTCTAAACGATTAATTACTTTCCTAATTTTGCTTTTAAATTTTGATCTATCGCATCTAAAAATTCTTCTGTATATAAATAATGCTCACCATGATTTACTTTATTACCATGTGTACATACAGCTAAATCTTTAGTCATTTTACCACTTTCAACCGTTTCAACACAAACTTGTTCTAACGTCTGGCAAAAATGAATAAGCTCTTGGTTATTATCTAACTTTCCGCGAAATTCTAATCCACGTGTCCAAGCAAAAATACTTGCAATTGGATTTGTTGAAGTTGGCTTACCGTTTTGGTGATCTCTGAAGTGACGTGTAACTGTACCATGAGCTGCTTCCGCTTCCATAATAGTTCCATCGGGAGTAATTAAAACCGAAGTCATTAAGCCTAAAGAACCAAAGCCTTGTGCTACTGAATCAGATTGTACATCTCCATCATAGTTCTTACAAGCCCAAACAAAATTTCCATTCCATTTAAGAGCTGAAGCAACCATATCATCAATTAAACGATGTTCGTATACGATACCAGCTGCTTCATATTTTGCTTTATAATCCGAAACATAAATTTCTTCGAAAATATCTTTAAAGAATCCATCGTATTTTTTAAGAATAGTGTTTTTGGTCGATAAATACAAAGGCCATTTTTTATTTAAAGCGACATTAAAACATGAATGAGCAAATCCACGGATAGATGCTTCTACATTATACATGCCCATTGCTACACCAGGCCCGTTAAATTTATAAATTTCATGTTCAATTACCTTTCCATCTTCTCCTTCAAATTTCATTGTTAATTTTCCTTTACCAGGAACTACAAAATCAGTTGCTTTGTATTGATCGCCGAAAGCATGACGTCCAACAATGATTGGAGCTGTCCAATTACTAACTAAACGAGGTACATTCTTACAAACGATTGGCTCACGAAATACAGTCCCATCTAAAATATTACGAATAGTCCCGTTTGGAGATTTCCACATTTGTTTTAATCCAAACTCTTTAACACGGGCTTCATCAGGTGTAATAGTTGCGCATTTAATTCCTACGCCATATTTTTTTATCGCTTCAGCCGAATCAATAGTAACTTGATCATTAGTAGCGTCACGATGTTCCATGCCTAAATCATAATATTTAATATCTAAATCTAAATAAGGAACGATTAATTTGTCTTTAATAAATTTCCAAATGATGCGAGTCATTTCATCGCCATCTAATTCTACTACGGGGTTTGCAACTTTAATTTTTGTCATGATAAATAAGGTGTTTGATACAGTTTTAAATAGTTAGCCAAATTTATAAATATTAAGTTGTAAGACAAATAATTGTTTTGAGTTTTTATGTATATATTTAAAGTAAATTTTTAATCTAAATAGTATGAAAAACCTGTTCATAATACTCTTTTTATCCATGGTCTTCGTTAGTTATTCTCAAGATCAATTATTTAAAAAAGACAACTCGAAACTAAATGTAAAAATTTTAGAAATCAGCCCAACTGAAATCAAGTACAAACTCTTTAGCTACTTGGATGGACCAACTATTTCATTATTAAAAAGTGAAGTGGCTTTAATTATTTATCAAAATGGGGTGCACGAGGTCATAACCACTGATTCGCCTCAAAATAACGTTAATCTTAATCAAACTGCTTCAATTGTTACAACTCCCGAACAATATAAAGACTTAATTTCTACCAAACACTTAATCTCCATCAATATTATGGAGCCTTTAAATGGCATGTTAGGACTTAGTTATTTGCATGAATTTAAGGGTAATCACGCAAATATCATTATTCCAGTTTCATTTGGCATTACCGAACCATACATGAACCAATCAACGGCAGGAATGTTTTTTGACTACAATAGAATTAATGTTTCTGATTACCGATTAAAAAGAAAAATAGGAGAAATAGGTATTGGATTCAACTTTCAAACTGAAATTGGTAAATCTTCCACCTATTTTTTAGGACCTTACATTGGTATTGCTCAGTATACAGGATCATTTAACGAAATCACTAATTATACACCTATTTATTCAAGCGTATATGTTCCCCCAATTAAAGAAGAACATAATTTCACACTTAATAGAAGTTATTTTATGTTTAACAACGGTATTTTATACCGTTTCACTAAAAATTTCAATATCATTCTAAATGCAGCTTTAGGCATTAGACAAGAAACTTTTTTGAGTAATAACCCGCAAACTTTTTATAAAAAAGCAAATACAACAACTTCATATTATAATAACTCATTTCCTATCAACGCATTCAAAATAGGATTAAGTTTCGGATACAGATTTTAAAATGATGCATACATCCTACTTTAACAATCAAGTAAAAAAATTTAATACATTTATTTTCTATTGTTTATTATTTATCTCCGTTGACGCAATCGCAAGAGCTGGAGGTGGCGGTGGAAATGGCGGCAGCGGAGGTCATGGTGGGCATGGCGGTGGTGATGGAATAAGCACACTCATTTACTTTATTATTTTTTCATTACCATTTCCATTAAACATCATTGTTATAATTGGAATTATTGTGTTAATCTATTTTTTTAGTAAAAATCAAAAGCAATGTTCTGTATATAATAATCTGGTAAGCATAGATAAGAAATATAATACAGAAGAAGCCATTGATCAATTAGTTTCAGAAATACCAAATTTTAGTCAAACCGAATTTTACCAAAAAGCAACCACAGCCTTTTTTAAAATCCAAGATGCTTGGCAAAAACAAAATTTAAGTGCCGTTCGCCAATTCATTTCTGATGGTATTTACCAGCGTTTTGAAGCACAGTTTATTATGATGCGAGCACTTGAACAGTCAAATGCTGTGGGTGATATCGATGTTGAAGATTTAAGAATTGTAGCCGTTGAAAACGACTCTCATTTTCACATCATACATTTAAGCATTACGGCAAGCATGACTGATGATTTTGTTTCAAAAAAATACAGCGAACTAAACAGTGGCGGTTATGAAACCTTTACAGAATATTGGACATTTGTAAAAAAAATAAATACAACTAAAAACACTAATTTAATTGATGCAACCAATTGCCCTAATTGTGGGGATTCAATTGAAAATAAATTGGGCGAAATTAGTAAATGTCCTAGCTGTGGTACTCAAATAAATAATGGGGAATACGATTGGATACTCTCTGAGATTACTCAAGCTGAAGAGTTTGCTTCTAATTTCAATCAACTCAAAAACAGAGCATTATTTTACAAACGCTTAACCGAAAAAGGTTTTTCAAATTCAGAGTTTTCGCCACAATACATGGAAGATAAAGCGTCAAACGCCTATCTGCAATTAAAAGTTGCCACTGCCTTGGGCGACCAAAAAAGAATTGCAAGATTTTGTTCAAACACCTACACTGAAAAAACAAAAAATCTATTCAATGATAGATTCCTTTACAATCGACTGTTTATTAAAGATGCTTCACTTGTTAATGTTTACGAAACGGATACTTCCATACTAGCGGCACTTTCAATAACAGCTGTGACACAAAAAGTAAGTATCAGTGCGAACAAGTTAAAATTAATTAATGCAAGCGCAATCACCACAACAGACTATTTAATTTTAAGCCGATCAAAAAAAATGAGCGCGAATAAATTTAGTGCTATGGCTCATAATTGTTCTAATTGCGGTGCTCCTGTTGAAGATTCGTTACAATTAACTTGTAAGTATTGTGACGCAGCATTAAACGATAATAGGAAGGATTGGATTGTAGAAAATTTATTTTCGCAAAATGAATACCTCGATTTTAAAGCGCAATTTGATGAGGCTATTAATTCAACCAAACAAGAAGATAAATTAGAAAACACAGGTTTAGATCCTAGAGATTATGCACTCAATAATATGATGGTAGTAGCGTGTGCTGATGGTATTATTCAAAGTAAGGAAAAACTATTCTTGATTAATACAGCCGAAGAAATGGGCTATAACGCATCAAAAATTAAAGAATTGTTTGAACAAGTAAAAAGTAGTGGCTTGGCTTTAAAAATGCCGAAAAGCGAAAAAGAAAGAGCAAAAATTTTAAAACTCATGCACAAAATTGCGAACATTGATGGCGACTTTAATGACAAAGAAAAGGAAGTTTTAGTAGAGGCTGAAGCCATGAAATAATTCGAGTTAAAAAATAGCATTCATTTTAAATTAATTACATTTGTAATTTACTATTACACTACGTTTATGAAAATTACCGAACATCTTAAATCTTCAAAAGACACTTTATTTTCAATTGAAATTCTTCCTCCATTAAAAGGGAAAAGTATTCAATCTATTTTTGATGGTATCGATCCGTTAATGGAATTTAAACCCGCTTTTGTTGATGTCACATATCATCGCGAAGAATACATTTATAAAAAACGAGATGGTGGTTATTTAGAAAAAGTAAGCATTCGAAAGCGCCCTGGAACTGTTGGAATTTGCGCAGCTATTATGAATCGTTATGATGTAGAAGCAGTTCCTCACATTATATGTGGTGGTTTTACGCGCGAAGAAACTGAAAATGCATTAATCGATCTGCAATTCTTAGGTATTGACAATGTGCTTGTATTGCGTGGAGATAGTATTAAAACAGAATCACAATTTATTCCTGAACCAGGCGGACATAATTATGCCATTGATTTAGTAAAACAGATCAAAGATATGAATTCGGGATTTTATTTAGATGAAGAAATGAAGGATGCCTCTCCAACTAATTTTTGTATGGGCATTGCTGGATATCCCGAAAAACATTTTGAAGCTCCAAATTTATACAGTGACATGAAATGGCTGAAAGCCAAAGTTGACGCAGGCGCAGATTATATTGTAACACAAATGTTTTTTGATAATAAAAAATATTTTGAGTTTGTAGATTTGTGTCGCAAAAACGACATTCATGTACCAATTATTCCTGGTTTAAAAATATTAAGCTCTCGCTCGCAACTGATTGCCTTACCTAAAATATTTCACATTGATTTACCACAAGAGTTATTTGTAGAATTAGAAAAATGCAAAGACGATAAAGCAGTAAAAGAAGTTGGCATTAAATGGTGCATCGAACAATCTAAAGAATTAAAAAAAGCAAACGTACCTTGTTTACACTACTACACCATGGGAACATCCGATAGCACAAAACGTGTTGCTAAAGAAGTTTTTTAAAGATTACTGTTGAATAACTGTTTTTAGTGTGGAGCTCCCTTCTGATGTTACAATGGTTGTGAGATAAAGTCCATCTGACAAAGCAGGAAGATTTATTTCTAATTCATCTTGTTTATTCATTATCATAGTGCTATTTGAATAAACAAGTATTCCTGAAACAGTATAAACATGTATTGTTAGTGGTCCCAAAAAATTCTTCGTTGTTTTTAACAAGAAATGGCCATTACTTGGATTTGGATACATGACAAAATCTGAAAAATATGTTTTATTAATCGTTGAAACTCCCGTTTGGTAGAGTGTTTGGCGAAGTGCTTGATAAGCATTTATTTTTCCTGCTCCCCATAACACTGGATTTGGTGTAGCCGTTGTAAAGGCATCTTTAATAGCTGTTTGCGTGATGATATTACGAACTTGAGTTGGCGTTAACAATGGATTAACTTGTAACATCAAAGCTACAATACCGGCAGCCATTGGCGATGACATTGATGTGCCACTCATCTCACCATAATAATATGTTTTACCATTTAACGGATTAATAAATGATCTTACCACGTTTGATTTTGACGAACCTGTTGCACTATACGCTGTATCGTAAGAACTCACAGCAGATGCAATGGTTAAGCCCGGTGCCGTAATATCTGGCTTCATACGATTATCGATGGTTGGTCCATGGCTAGAAAACGGAACTATTTTATTGGCATTAACATAACTGTTATAACTCCAAGAACTTCCTGCTACATCAACATAACTGACTTTGGAAGCATACGCTCCAACTGTAATGGCAGATTTTGTACAAGCCATTTCGCCAATGGTATAATCTAAGTTGCCAGCGGTTGCACCAGTAATACCAGCTGTTGAAAAGGATCCATAATACCCAGTAGATGCTTTAACATAGCCTGTCCAAGCGTGAACCGTTCCTGAATTTGATTTAATAGTTAAACATAAATTATTCGCCGACTTTTTATAAACATCAATTAAAGCATGCGGTTTTGAATTATAATCAGAAGGAATTAACGTAATTTTAAAATAACACGTATCACTCAATGCGCCAACAATAAAAGTATCGAGTGTTGTATTGTTTAATGTAAAAAATCGAGTTTGACTCACTAAAGCAGCTCCATTATGTAATGATAATTTTACTTGAAATAATTTTGAAACATCGCCCCAAATATCTAACCATGTTTTTTTCTCAGGTAATGACGTATTAAAATTGACAACTGATTTGAGTAATGTGTCGGTCATTGTAAAACTTTTTTTAACATGAATAGCATTGGTGCCATTGTTTCCTGCCGACACAACAAATAACTTTCCTGTTCCCGTTAAAAAATCACAGGCCTGACTAAATAATGATGAACCATCATGTGGACCAACTGTGCAGCCCCAACTTAAATTAACGACAGCTGGTTTGCCAACAGAAGCTGCATAAGTATAAACATAATTCATCCCATCAATAATATCCGACATGCCTGCACTTGTCCATTGGGTATCAACAGGAGTGATTCCTACCATCACTAAATCAGATTCGTAAGCTACTCCGCGATACTTTGAAGAAGTTGGGCCACCTAAACCAGAACCTGAAGAAATTCCTGCCACGTGTGTACCATGAGTTTGAAAAGCATTATCTGTTCCTGCTGAAATCATACTTAATGAATCAAGTAATTCATGACCATAATAATAACCTACAGGCGGTGTGCCGCTACTCTTTTGTTCCCACACTTTTTTAATGCGGTATTTATTTCCTAGTGTATCATAAAATGCAGGATGAGAATAATCCATGCCAACGTCTAAAATACCAACTACTACATTCTTGCCCGTATAAGCCATTGGCAAAGCAATTCCCCGATGCACAGAATCTACACGTGTTGTTATTCTTGCAATATCTAAATTAGAATAAATAGGTTCGTCTAACTGAATGTATTCGATTCCATTCATTAATACGAAATCATTGAATTTGTTTTCAGGAATTTGAACTGTCCAAACAAGACCAGCTTTTGTTCCAACTTTCACATCAAGATTTTTGAACTTCACTTCATCAACGGCAGGAGATACCTTAATTAGGGCGCTTAAAAAATAAGCGTTATTTATTTTTTTATAAATAACCTGTGGCAATTTAGTTTTTGTATTGCCATTCAATAATTGATGTTGAATATATTGCTGAGTGAATGCAGATAATTTAGTTTTATGTTGGGCAACACTGAACGTTGCATAACAACTAAAAAAAACAATAAGATAAAAGGAAATAAATTTATTTTTCATTGATATGTATTTTAAAAATATATAGAATATTAAAAATAGTAAAAACTAATAGACATAACAAACGAAACACTACTGGGCTTCAAAAAATAAAACGCCAAGCAATTCAATTACAATTTAGCGCTATCGGCAATGCGATTGTTTTCGCACATCAACGTGCGAGCTGGAAATTTGCTATAAAGTAACAAATCATGGGTTGCAAATAAGATACAACGACCTTGCTTACTAATATCTAAAAGTAACTTCATAATTTCTTCAGAGGTTTCTGGGTCTAAATTTCCTGTTGGTTCATCAGCCAAAATGATTTCAGGATCATTAATCAAAGCACGTGCAATACTTATTCTCTGCTGTTCTCCACCAGATAATTGATAAGGCATCACCATTTCTTTATTCTCCAATCCTACTTTTTGTAAAACATCTTTGACACGTAATTTTATTTTCACTTCATCTTTCCATCCAGTTGCAGTCATTACAAAACGTAAATTTTCAAAAACAGTTCGATCACTTAATAGTTGAAAATCTTGAAATACGATACCTAATTTTCTTCTTAAAAAAGGAATTTCTTTGCGTTTTAATTCAGTTAAGTTAAACCCTGCAACCGTTCCAGTTCCTTGCGTTAGAGATAAATCACCATAAATTGTTTTTAATAAACTACTTTTGCCACTTCCTGTTTTACCAAGCAAATAAACAAATTCACCTTTGTTCAAACATAAATTTAAATCAGAAATAACAGGAACACTTCCTTGGAAAATAGTTACATTATTAAACTCTATGACAGCCTCTTTATTCATATAACTAAATTAAGGAGATAATAAAACGATAATAAAACATAACCCATCAAGTTTTAACATGCTAGCGTTAATAACTACAAAACCAATGCGTTAAGAACAATTACGATACGCTTAAATTTATTGCATCATTAAAACTGATATGAAATCGTCGTTTACAATTGTAAACCGACCAGCTAATTATATAAATGCATTGCAACATGATGACTATAAAAAAAATAATTTGTTTGATTATTCTACTTGGAACCTCGCCTATTTTCTTAGCGCAGAAAACACAAGTCAATCTAGATAAAGATAGATTATTCAAAACCGCATTAGATTTGTTTGATAAAAAACAATTCACTGCTGCACAAAAATCATTCTTAGATTATTTGCAGATACCAACAGATAATCGTTTATTAAAGACAGAGGCACAATACTACGCGTCTGCTTGTGGCATTGAGCTTTTTCATAAAGATGGTGAATGGCAAATGAAGCAATTTATCGAACAGCATCCGCAAAGTAATAAAGTAAAATGGGGTTATTTTTACCTAGGAAAATCCAACTTTAGAAAAAAGAAATATAAAGAAACAATTCAATTTTTAGAAAAAGTTGATATTTACGATTTGAATAAAGAAGACTTAGCCGAACTTTATTTTAAAAGAGGTTATAGTTACTTCATAGAAAATAATAATGATAAGGCTAAACTAGATTTATTCGAAATAAAAGATGTAGATAATAAATATGCACATCCTGCCAACTACTATTATTCTCATATAGCCTATCAAGAGAAAAAATATGAAACGGCTCTTACTGGTTTTACGAGACTCTTGGCTAATGAAACATTTGGAAGTGTTGTACCATATTACATCACACAAATTTACTTTATTCAAGGCAAATTTAATGAGGTTGTGAAAAACGCCCCTGCTCTTCTACAAGACACAACACACTTGCAAAAAGAGGGTGAAATAAACAGAATGATTGGAGAATCATACTTTAATTTAAAAGACTTTGAAAATGCTTTAATCTATTTCAAAAAGGCAGCTATCGGAGGTAGTATGAATTATCAAGGGAACTATGAATTAGGCTATTGTTATTATCAAATTAAAGATTTTAAAAACGCAATTCCCTATTTTGATAAGGCTGTAGAAAATAAAGATAGTTTAGCGCAAAATGCATGGTATCATTTGGCAGATTGCTACATCCAAACAGCTAATAAATCAAAAGCAAGAAATGCATTTAGTGCAGCAAGTGCTTTGGATTTTGATTCGTTGATAAAAGAAGATGCTTTGTATAGTTATGCCAAATTATGTTACGAATTATCATTCGCTCCCTACAATGATGCGATTGTTTCATTTCAAAAATACATCAACGACTACCCTAATTCACCTAAAAAAACAGAAGCCTATAATTATTTAATAAATGTATACTCTACAACTAAAAATTACAGTGAAGCCATTGAATCTATTGAAAAGGTAAAGCCACTTGATCCATTATTAAAAATGACCTACCAAAAATTAATCTACTTCAAAGGTGTTGAATATTTTAATAATACAAATTTAGATAGTGCAACTAAATACTTTAAGAAATCATTGGCTGTAAATTTTGATAAAACTTACAATGCCTTATCACAATACTGGTTAGGAGAAATTTCATACATTAAGAAAGATTTCCTCACATCACTTGAGACATGGAAAGCATTCCAACTTAATGAAGGTTCATTCAGTTTAAAGGAATACGATTTGTCTAACTATAATATTGGTTATGCCTATTTTCAACAAAAAAATAAGAAAGACTATGAAAATGCGAATATTTCCTTTCGAAAGTTTTTAATGTCAAAAAACAAATACGATGTCGTTAAAGTTGCAGACGCGAATATTAGAACTGCAGACAGTTATTTTATGACCAATGTTTATCCTCAAGCCGCTGATTATTATGAAATAGCGATTGCTCTTAATGTGATTGATGTTGATTATTGTATCTATCAAAAAGCTCTTTGTAGTGGGCTTTTAAAAAATAATCAAGAAAAAATAAATGATTTGAAATCGATTGTTACAAAATACCCAAAATCAAATTATTTAGCTGCATCTGTTTTTGAGATAGCTGAAACCTACGCTAAAGACTTAAAAGATGGTGATAATGCACTTGTATATTATCAAAAAATATTAGATGATTTCCCTAATTCTTCATATACAAATAACGCACTTGCAGCCATTGGTTTAATTTACTACAATAAAAACAGTGCTGATAATGATGAAAAAGCATTTGAATACTTTGATAAAATTGTAAAAAAGGATCCAAAGAGTTCTGAAGCAAAAGAGGCCTTAGAAAACATTAAAAAAATATATGAAACAAAAAAAGACATCACTGGACTTGAAGATTATTTTAAGTCTGTTGGAAATCCTTTAAATACTAGCGAAATAGAAACATCTTTGTTTGAAGTTGCAAAAGACGCCTACTATGAAGACAAAAATTACAACTTAGCAATGGGTAAATTTGAAACGTATTTATCAAAATATCCTGACGGTAAATACATTGATGAATCTCATTTCTGTTTTGCAGAATGCGCTTATAGCAAATCATTATTCGAAAAAGCGTTGCCTTCGTATCAGTACCTCAACAATAAATCGAGAAGCATATATTCAGAGACATCGTTACTTAAATCATCCTATATTTTATTCAAAAATAAACAATATGAAGAAGCCTTACCTTTATTTATTAGACTTGATGATTTAGCAGAAACTCCTTCTAATAAATTATCAGGTAAAATAGGAGCCATGCGTTGTGCAATGGAACTAAAGAATTATGAATCGGGATTAGATTATGCCATCAGAACATTAAATACAGAAAAAATAACGCCTCAACAAGTCAATGAAGCAAAAAATAATAAAGCAAAATCATTATTCGAACTTCAAAGGTATGATGATGCCATGATTGAATTTAAGTCTATCTATAAAAATGCAAAAAGCAGTTCTGGCGCAGAAGCTCAGTACCATATTGCTAAAATATATTTTATCAAAAAAGACTATGAACAAGTTGAAAAGTCAATTAATAATTTAATGAGTTATAATTATTCAAATAGCGACTGGAATACAAAAGGATTATTACTCATGGCTGACTGCTACGTGGCAAAAGGTGCTGATGCAGACGCAGAACTCATGCTGCAAACTATTATTGATGCCAAACAAGAGTATGTTGAAGAAGCAACTCAAAAATTAAAGGAAATAAAAGAAAGAAAAAATGCTTTGCTTAACGCAGAAAAAAACAATGAAGATTTAAAAATTGAATTTAAATCTGAAAATAAAGATGCAGATTTATTTGATCAATTATTTGATGCTCATCAAGAAAAATTAAAAACTGAGGAACCTAAGATTGAAAACAAAAAAGACAATTAAAATATGGATAGCACAAAAAAATACATAGGTAAAAACACATTGTCTTCGTCTAAATACGGAAACGCATTTTTGTTTGAACAAGAACAACTCATTCAAAAACGACGCATAAAAAAACTGCAATGGATTTTTGTTCTTCTACTAATTATTGGTTACATCACCGCTGCACTTGCACAGCAACTTGGAAGTAGTCAAAACTACACCATAACAAGTACATTTGAACCAACAATTAAAGATGCTATTAAACTAAATGATTTACCTGAGATAAAAGATACAACGTCTAAAATTACAACTATTAATTACGGCATTAATTCAACGGCTCTTATTCAAAAATATGATGTCATACAAATTGAAGCCGCAAAAATGCAAAATGAACCTTTGGCAAAATTATACCGCTCACTACTCAAAGTTGGGTTAGGTAATTATTCTACACCATACGGAGAATTTTGGATAAATAGCTTGCGTTCAAGAGACATGGCGTATGGCATCCATTTAAAACATTTGTCATCATCCTCACAACTCAAAGATGTAGGATATAGCGGTTTTAGTGACAATGAAGGCGAATTATTTGCTAAAAAGTTTTATAAAAAACACACGCTCATTAGCGAATTTAATTACAAAAGAAATGCAAGTCATTTTTATGGTTACGATACTTCAGAAAACAAACTCACAAAAGATTTTACAAAACAAAGTTACCAATTATTTGAACCAAGTGTCAGTTTGCAAAGTCATTATACAGATAGCACTAAAATAAATCATGCTGTAAAATTAGCTTACTACAATTTAACTGATTTATATAGAGTGTCAGAAAACAACGTTAAACTAAATACAACGTTTAATACATACGTTAATAAAGAAAGATTATTTGTAGAACTTGATGCTGATTATTACAATCATAAGCTTCCCAACGACACATTTAATGACGTGATTGTAAAACTAAACCCCTACTTTGAAACACATAAAAATAAATGGAAAGCCGATATTGGTTTAGCTGTTACTTTAGATGTTATGAGTAACGTTGGCTCAGGAAAATTCTATGTATATCCTCAACTAAATTTTCAATATGATATTTTCGAGAGTATTATTATTCCTTATGCAGGAATTAACGGTGGCCTTCAAAAAAACAGCTTAAGAAGTCTTTCTAACGAAAATCCATTTATAAAATCAACTATAAACTACAAAAACTCTAATACAAAGTTTAACGTGTTTGGAGGATTAAAAGGAAATTTAAGTTCGAATTTAAGCTACGATGCAAAAGCAAGCTACAGCATGATTGATAGCATGCATTTTTTTGTCATTGATTATAATGATGTAACAACGGTAGATAATAAATTTAATGTGATTTACGATAATACTAACTACTTTAATGTGTCTGGACAATTAAAATATCAATACAAAGAGAAGATTCATTTATTAGCAAAAGGAAACTATCATTTATATAATCCTAAAAATTTAACAAGAGCGTATCACAAACCAAGTTTTGATTTAACATTTTCAGCGGTATACAATTTGCAAAGTAAAATAATTTTAAAAACGGATATTTATGTTATTGGTGACCAATATGCATTAACGCAGGTGAAAGAAAATGATGTTTATAGATCAGAACCAAAATTGCTTAAAAGTGTTGGTGATTTCAATTTAGGAGCAGAATACCGATACAGTAAAATGTTATCTTTCTTTGTCAACTTTAATAATATAGCTAATATGCGTTATTATCGATGGGAAAAATATCCAAGCCAACGATTCAATTTCATGGCTGGTTTAACATTTGTTCCATTCTAATCTTTCTTTTCAAGCCAAGAAATAATTTTACGACACGTTGGACTCTTAAAAGAAAAGACATAGTCAACTAAAAAGCCATTTTCATCAATCATGTATTTTTGAAAATTCCATCTCACAGAACTATTCATGACGCCATTTTCTTTTTTATCAGTTAACCATTTGTAAATGGCAGAAATACTGTCACCCTTAACATTAACTTTTTCCATCATCAAAAATGTAACGCCATAATTTCTAGTACAAAATTCTTTGATTTCTCCACTTGTTCCTGGATCCTGACTTCCAAATTGATTACACGGAAATCCAATAACCACAAGGTTTTTATCTTTGTATTTTATAAATAATTCTTCTAAAGCTTTAAACTGCGGCGTAAATCCACATTTACTAGCCGTGTTCACAATCACTATTTTTTTACCTTTAAATGATGAGAAATCAATCGTCTCTCCATCTATAGATGTACATTTAAACTGATGAATAGAAGAAGTAGGCTTCCCAGCTTTTAAATAAAAAGAATAAATAACCGCTAAAACGGCAATAGCGATAAGTAATACTAATAGTTTGCTCATTTTAACAAATAAATTATCGGCTAATGTATGCTATTTTAAACAAATTATGTTAAGTTTGAAATACAATATTTAAAGTTTCTCCATTATGAATAATAAATTCTTCACAATCGTATTTATACTTTTATCATTTTTAATAAAAGCCCAAACTATTTTTACAACTCCTGAAGCTTATGATGCTATGAAACAAGCAGGAAAGTTGACGCCAAATACACGCTATAAATTTTTGGAATCTACACAGAGTATTACTAAACCAAAAATTAGTACTGAAAATATAGTTCCATCCAATAATAAAACATCAACAGTTACGACCTGCCAGTGTATGATGCCTGTGGATCCTACTTTTTCATTGGTTCCAATGGTTGGCTATTCTTCGCCTTATAGAAACGATGATGCTAGCTCTGCCAATATTCCTTTAGGGTTTAATTTTTGTTTTTATGGCACAACCTACACAAGCTGCTACATTAACAACAATGGCAACATCACGTTCGTTAACGATTTAATGTCGTTCAGTGCTGGAGGATTTCCTGCTGGAAATCCTAGTAGCCTTGATACTATTATGATTGCTCCATTTTGGGGTGATGTGGATACACGAAATACATTAAGTGGTTTAGTCTATTTCAAACAAACACCGACTGCATTAATTGTAAAATGGGATAACGTAGGCTATTACGGTAATATGGCTGACAAACGAAATGACTTTCAATTGATTATTACAAATGGCTCAAATCCTATTTTACCAAATGGAAATAACGTGGCATTTTGTTATGGTGATATGCAATGGACGACAGGTGGTGCATCTGGCGGTGTAGGTGGATTTGGCGGAACTCCTGCCACTGCTGGTGTAAATAAAGGTGATAATACGAATTATATTCAAATAGGTCGATTTGATAAGGCGGGCACTTCTTATGATGGCCCCTATGGAGTAAATGATGGGGTTTCTTTTTTAGATAATAAATCTTACTTTTTTAACACCTGCGGAACTGGGGGAAATCTTCCACCTATTATCCAAGACCCTAATGGTGGCGGATCAGCTTGTGGCGATACGATTAGGCTATGTGCTCACGGAGATACTTTAGTTTATACAACCACTTTCTTAGCTCCAGAATTAGGTCAAAGTATCTCCATTGTTCCAAGTGCTCCATCGTTAGGCCCTAATTTTGTACCAATGGGTGTTACAGCCTCCTCCGCAGGTTTAACAACATTCGCATGGATGGTTATTGGAACTCCAAGTATAACTGGAGTCCATACGGTATTAATTACAGGAACAGATAACGGTACGCCAGCGCTTTCATCAACAGCAACTTATTTTATAAAAATATTAAACATTACAGTACCTCAACCCACTTTATCAATTTCACCAGCTGGCACAATTTGCGCTACGCCGGGCAGCACCCTAACCGTTACAAACTGCTCTGCCTATGATAATGTGTATTGGAGTAATGGCGCAAGCGGTTGTTCAGTTGTTGCAAATGCCACTGGAGTTTACTTTGTGACTGTTCAAAAATTGGGTTGTTATAAATCAACCAAAGATTCCGTATTTGTATTTCCAAATCCAATTCCTGTTGTCAATAATAATATTATTTGCCTTCCAGCAACATCCACAACCGTTTCTGTAAATCCACCACTAGCTGGAATGGCGGCTTATGTCTCCTATACATGGACTCCAACAACACTCAACACACCAACCATCATATGTGTTCCAGGCGTGAGAACAATGAGTGTTACAGATGCCAACGGTTGTAAAGGCTCAACTACATTTACAGTTGCTGTTTCGAACCCATCTTTAAATATAGTGGCACCTGATCTTAAAATTTGTCCAAATGAGTGTGTTAAAATAAAAGCAGTTGGAACGTCTTCATTTACCACAGGAGGTTTTTATACTTGGTCAACAAGTATCGGAACAACAGCTGATACTCTGTGGGTGTGCAATGCAGGGCCAATCACCATCAAATACACGGATGGAAAAGGTTGTGTTGCAACAAAAACGACTGCTGTCATTAACGATGTAGTGCCAAATGCAAGCTTCTCCAGCTCGCCTCCTTCTCCAGTTGTTCCTGGTCAAACCATTAGTTTTTTAAATACATCAACAATTCCTTCGGGGAGCATAGTAACAAGCTATTGGTCGTTTGGTGATGGCGGAACAGCTACTGGTAATGCCGTAAACCATGCCTTTGCAACTGCAGGTAATTATACGATTACTATCTTAGTGACAGCCTCAAGTGGCTGTACCGACACAGCATCTATCTCTTATATCGTTGACGCTTTAATTTCAGGAGCAAATGTATTTACACCTAATGGAGATAACGTAAATGAAACGTTGAAATTTAAAAATTTAGAATTTTTTAAATCAAATACACTTACAATTTTAAATCGATGGGGAAAAGTGATTTATGAGAAAGAAAACTATAAAAATGATTGGAATGGCGGAGATTTTTCCGACGGCACGTATTTTTACGTTTTATCAATACCAGAAGCAACTCCTAATATTTACAAAGGATTTTTTCAAATATTTAGGTAAATCTCATTAGGGTCATTAAACACACTATTATGGTCCCCATGTTATCATAATATTGTGTTTATGAATAATAGAATGTAAATTCGTACCGCAATGTTTAATAGCGGATTATCACATTTAATCAAAAAAGAATTCCTAATTGAATTTAGGCAAAAATCAACCCTTGCCGGAATACTTGTTTACATCATTTCTACCGTATTCGTTTCTGCTTTATGTTTCAAAAAAATAATTAACCCAACCGTTTGGAACGCTTTATTTTGGGTTATATTTTTATTTATCACAATCAACGTATCTAGTAAAAGTTTTTTACAAGAAACAAAAGGGAAGGCTTTATTTAATTACATGTATTACCATCCTCGTCATTTTATACTTAGTAAAATAATCTACAACATGCTTTTAATGGCGGTCTTAAGTTTTATAACTTTCTTTTTTTACTCATGGTTTGTAGGCAATATGGTTCAAGATTTAGGAATGTATTTATTGTGTTTATTATTTAGCTCAACAGCATTCTCAGGAGTACTAAGTTTAATGAGTGCGATCGCATCAAAAGCATCAAACAACATTAGTTTAATGGCTATATTGAGTTTTCCGGTATTAATGCCACTTATTTTAGTTTCAGTAAAGCTGAGTAAATTTGCTATAGACGGTATCGCTTGGAGCGTGAGCTTCAAATATTTATTTGTTTTATTAATGCTAAACTTAACTGTAATCACTTTAGCAACAATTTTATTTAATTACCTTTGGAAAGATTAACTATGATAAAATGGTGGAAAATACTTGGCGCCTTACTTATACTTTATTCAATTGTATGGGGTTTACAAAATTCGGTTCCACGTTTAGATATTTTAAATGAAACGATCAGAAACGTGTATTACCATGTTCCTATTTGGTTTGCTATGTTGTTTCAAATGGGTGTTTCTGTTTGGTTTGCCATAAAACAACTGTCAAACCATGATTTGAAATCAGATACCTTAAGCGACCAAGCTGCTCAAGTTGGATTATTTTTTAGTATTCCAGGCCTGCTAACTGGTTGCATGTGGGCAAAATTTACATGGGGAACTTGGTGGACTTTTGAAGACCCCAAACTAAATGGTGTTGCCATTGCTGTATTAATTTATTTAGCGTATTTTATTTTAAGAAGTTCCATTGCTGATGAATTAAAACGTGCACGTATTGCGGCAGTCTATAATATTTTTGCATTTGTGATGATGAATGTATTTATCATGATCTTACCTCGTATTACAGATTCATTACACCCTGGTAATGGAGGTAATGCTAAATTTGCTCAATATGATATGGATAGTAATTTAAGAACCATTTTTTACCCAGCCGTTATTGGATGGATATTGATGAGTCTCTGGATATTAGACATTAAACATAGAATGACACTTTTAAAACAGAAACAAAATGAAGACTAAATTGATTTTATTTTTTTGTTCCATGCTAACTTTTTTGAGTAGCACTGCTCAAACAATGAATGCGGAACCTGCCATGGCAGACACTTTTAGAAGCGATGGTAAAATATATGTTGTAATCGCTGTATTATCAATCATATTTCTTTGCATCATATCATACTTAGTGTATTTAGATATTAAATTAAAAAAATTAGAGAAAAAATAACATGAAAAAAATTCATATAGTTGGAATTATAGTAATAGCTGTAGCGATAGGCGTTATTGTTTACTCATTAGGAAGTAACGCATCATATGCTAATTTTGCAGAAGCCATTTCAAATCCTGATACAGAGTACCACGTTGTTGGAAAACTAAATAAAGAAATACCAGTACAATATGATCCAAAAATAAATGCAGACGAGTGTTCGTTCGTGATGAAAGACAATAATGGTTTAGAAAAAACAGTCGTATTACACAAAAGTGTACCTCAAGACTTTCAAAAATCAGAGCAAGTAGTTGTCATTGGAAAAATGGAAGGCGCTAACTTTCACGCCAATGATATTTTAATGAAATGCCCTAGTAAATATAACGCAGGAACTCCACAAGTTCAATAAAACATATACTTTGAATAATACAACCACATACATTGGAGAGCACTTATGGATTGGCCATATCGGCAACGCATTTGTAATACTTTCACTACTAACAGCAATACTATCCACTATTGCCTATTTCTTTTTTGCAAAAGATAATTCATTAAACTCGGAATGGAAAAAGTTTGCACGACTTAGTTTTTCTCTTCATACGATATCTGTTTTAGGAATTGCAAGCACCTTATTTTTTATGCTGTTTAATCATTACTACGAATATTCGTATGTATGGCAGCATAGTAATAATAGCATGCCAATGGAATATATCATGTCTTGCTTTTGGGAAGGACAGGAAGGTAGTTTTTTATTGTGGACATTTTGGAATGTTGTGCTTGGAAATATTTTACGCAAAACAATTGATAGTCAATGGGAAGCACCAACCATGGCCATCTTTTCTTTAGTGCAAGTTTTTTTAGCAAGCATGCTTTTAGGCATTTATTTAGGAGATTATAAATTAGGTACTAACCCATTTATTTTATTGAGAGAAAATCCAGACTATGCAAACTTGCCTTTTATTAGTATGCCAAATTATTTAGCAAAGTTAGATGGCAGAGGTTTAAACCCATTATTAATGAACTATTGGATGACGATACATCCACCTACATTATTTTTAGGTTTCTCTTCCACTCTACCACCGTTTGCATTTGCAGTGGCTGGCTTATGGAAAAAAGATTTTACAACTTGGCAAAAACCTGCACTCACATGGACGTTTTTTTCTATCATGATTTTAGGTACTGGTATTTTAATGGGAGGCGCTTGGGCTTATGAAGCGTTAAGTTTTGGTGGTTTTTGGGCATGGGATCCAGTCGAAAATTCTTCATTAGTGCCGTGGTTAATTATTGTTGCCGCTGGACACGTTATGATCATTAATAAAAATAAAGGAGGTTCATTATTTATGACACACCTGCTTTCCATCTTTTCTTTTTTAATGGTTTTGTATTCTACTTTTTTAACGCGCAGTGGAATACTAGGAACAAGTTCCGTTCATGCCTTTACTGATTTAGGCATGCAAGGGCAATTAGTTATCTATGTTTTAACATTTATTTTTTTATGTGTGGTATTACTCATACACGACAAGTTAATAAGAGTGTCTTACATTATATGCTCACTACTTTTACTGCTGATATCTATTCAGTTTGGTCATAAGACAGTCTTATTACTATCGTGGGTAGTAGCAAGTATTATTTTAACCATACACAGTTATATTTTAAATTTCCCTAAAGAAGAAGAAGAAGAAAATTTATATAGCAGAGAATTTTGGATGTTTGTGGGTTCATTGCTATTCTTATTATCCGCATTAGTTATCACTTATTTTACATCTATCCCTGTTTTAAATAAATTATTTAATTTAGAAAAAGCACCGTTAAAAGTATCAGATTATAATATGTGGCAAACTCCTTTTGCTATTTTAGTATTAATTTTAATCGGATATACTCAATATCTGAAATATAAGAAAACAGACAAAAAAACATTTTTCAAACAGTTAATGATTCCAATGATTCTTTCATTAATTTTTGGAATAATTAGCAGCATCCCTTTATATTTTATACACGATTATAGCTCAGCTAACAGTACTCAAAAATGGATCCTTATTTCGTATTCATTGATGCTAATAGCTGGATTATTTGCAGTTTTCGGTAACTTACATTACTTCATGAAAGTTATTAAAGGAAGTATTCGCCATGCAGGATCTTCGATTGCACACATTGGCTTTGCATTAATCTTAGTGGGAGCCTTAATTTCAACGTCAAAGAAACAAACCATTTCACAAAACACCTCAACTAAAAACGTAGCGAGTTTAGGTGAAAATTTTAATGCACAAAAAAGTTTATTACTTACAAAAGGTGATACGCTTCAAATGGGAAATTATTTTGTAACATACAAAGGAAAAGAAAGAAAAGGCATTGATGTTTTTTTTAATATGGATTACTTTACAAAAGATGAACATGGTAAATTTATTAAGGCATTTGAACTAAGTCCAATGGTACAAGATAACCCACGTATGGGTCAAGCATCAAATCCTGACACAAAACATTTTTTAGATAAAGACATTTATACTCACATCACATATTGTATTTTATCTGACACTAGAGAAGTTAATAAAGATGCCTATAAAGAACCAACCAATTTTATCGGCCACGTTAATGACACCATTTTTGCAGAAAATGCAATTATCCTTATTGAAAGCATTACAACAAATTTAACTGAGCAAGAATACGCAAACACCGACAGTACATTAATTGTAACAGCCGTTTTAAAAGCAACTGATATTAATGGTAAAACATATAAAGCGTATCCACGTTATATATTGAAGAACAATGCTGTAATGCCAGATGCCTTTGAGTTAAATGAACTTGGACTTAAATTTATTTTTTGGAAAATTAATCCTGAAGAAGGAAGTATAGAAATACAGTTAAGTGAAAAAGTAAGTAACACCAAAGAATTTGTTGTATTAGAAGCGTATGAATTTCCTTATATAAATATTTTATGGATTGGTTCGCTTGCCATGATTATTGGAACAATTATCGCTATTTTAGAAAGAAGGCGAGTTAACAAATTATCAAAGAGTTAATACACCTGTTTTTCAAAAAAACTGAATTTGCTAAAAAAAACAAACATAGTCATCTTAGGAACTGGTAATTTAGCAACACACTTAGCTGACTTTATTTCGCAACATTCTCAACTAAATTTAATTCAGCTTTTTAATCATCGTAAAACGAAAGAAGCTTTATCATTAGCTAAAAAAAATAATTGTCCATTAGTTTCAAATTATACTGCCATCCAAACAAACGCTGATATATATTTCATCTGCGTCAAAGATGATTCGATAAAAGATGTATCTGAAAAATTAAAAAAATTACACTTACAAAATTTAGTGGTTCATACTTCTGGAAGTATTGAATTAAAAGTGCTTAACAAAGTATCGAAACAGATTGGGGTGTTTTATCCCCTGCAAACATTTAGTAAGTCTGACCTTATTGATTGGGAAACAACTCCTTTATTATTAGAAGCCAATACTCCCACTGCTTTTAAAAAGCTACAAGCGTTTTCAAAATTATGCTCAGCTCAGGTAAAAAAAGTAGACTCTAAAACACGCTTAGCTATTCATTTAGCAGCGGTGTTTGGTTGTAATTTTACTAATGCCCTATTTGCTGTTTCCTATCAATTATTTCAGAAAGCCTTGTCTATACAAGAAATAAAATTACTACATCCTATATTACAACAGTCATTTCAAAAAATGCTAACCTTGGGGCCGCTAAATTCACAAACGGGTCCTGCAAAAAGAAATGATCAAGTAACGATGCAAAAACATTTAGCGCTACTTAAATCAGATAAAAGATTGACTTCTGTTTATAAAGTAGCATCAGAATTAATTCAAACCCAACAACATGTTAAACTTTAAAGAGAGATTACCGAAAATAAAAACATTTCTATTTGATGTAGATGGAGTTTTAACAAATGGCACAGTACAGATAATGCCTAATGGCGAAGTTGTAAGGAACTTAAATTCAAAAGATGGTTATGCCATTCAGTTAGCGGTAAAAAAAGGGTATCGCATTGCAATTATAACTGGAGGAAATAGTTCGGCAATAAAAAGTAATTTACAAGAATTAGGAATTAAAGATGTTTTTTTGAGTCAGCATAACAAAATAGCATGCTATGAAAATTATATATTAGAGCACGATTTAAAGGAAGATGAAATTGTTTATATGGGCGACGATTTACCAGATTATGATGTTATGAAACGTGTTGGAATTGCAGCTTGTCCAAATAATTCAGCTCATGAAATCAAAGAAATCTCTATTTATATTTCCAATAGAAATGGTGGGGACGCTTGTGTAAGAGATATCATTGAGCAAGTGATGCGATCTCAAAACACATGGGAAATAAGTGGTTGGTAAAAAAATTAAACAGTGAATACAGACTTTGAAAATTACAAATATGCCTTTGTTAAACCATCATTAAAATTAAATTGTTTTGATGCGTGTTTTTCAAATACTAAAAGCACCATCATAGATGATGTGAAGAATCATATTGTTTTCATCAATTACGATTATAAGAATGAAATTGAACCCTTTGAAAATAAATCAAACAATCCACTAAAATTTCCTGGTATCTTACTTGCAAAAGTTGAAAAAAAAACGACCATTTCTGATATTGTTTTTGAACCATTAATAAATACAATAAACTTAAAACCTACTGTTTCAAAAGAAACATATCTAAAAAAAGTCATTCAGCTTAAAGACCATATTCGTAAGGGAGATATTTACGAAATAAATTACTGCATTACCTTTGAAGCTACAGATGTGAAAATAAATCCATTTGAACTATTTCAAAAACTAAACGACATTAGCAAAGCTCCATTTGCATGCCTTTCAAAAATTGAACACACATACATTATTTCATCTAGCCCAGAATTATTTATTTCAAAAAAAGGAAATACACTCATTACTAAGCCCATAAAAGGAACTGCTAAAAGAGGGTCAACAGAGCATGAGGATGAATTACTAAAAAATAATTTACAAAACAGTTTGAAAGAAAAAACTGAAAACGTAATGATTGTAGACGTTTGCAGAAATGATTTATCTAAAATTGCACAAAAAGGGAGTGTTGACGTTCCAAAATTATTTGACGTAGAAACATTTAAACAAGTGCATCAAATGGTAAGTACCGTGAGTTGTCAATTAAAAGAAGTAATTACTTTTAAAGACATTATTGACAGTACATTTCCAATGGCAAGCATGACGGGAGCTCCTAAAATTAGGGCCATGCAATTAATTGATGAATTTGAAATGTATAATCGCGGCCCTTATTCTGGTGCAATTGGATGCATTGATGATAATGGTGACTTTGATTTAAGTGTTTTGATACGAAGTATCTTTTATGATGAAGAAAAAAACTATCTCAGCTTTAGTGTGGGCAGTGCAATAACCAACCTTTGCGATGCAGAAGAAGAATATGCGGAATGTTTATTAAAAGCAAAGGCCATGATTCAAGTATTAACTCAATAATGTTTTATCTAACTATTTATTCATTAAATTTATGGGAAGTAATAAAATGAAAATAAAAAACCATAGTTTAGACATTATTGATGACGAATATTTCGATTTTACTATATTTTCTATTACATCCACTGAGAGCGCCTATCAAATAATAAGTAAGCTCAATTATTGTTTAAATATTGATTTTCAAATCAGTCAATTACTTGACTTTACGCATGAAGAAGGCGAACAATTTTATTTTCCCCTCTATTCTTTTTTACACGAAGAGCTCAGTATTGATTTTTATATCGTTGCCAATCAAACATCATTTCAGCCAAAAGAATCGATGAAATTGAACGAAACTTTAGATTTATTTTTTGGGGATGTTCAGCGTACAACTCAACTGATTCCAGAGTTAGAACAAACTGATTATTTTCTTATTCTAAAAGGGGATAATCGTCACAAACATAGTTATGACATTTTTGAAACAATCAAAAATAAATTCATCAACGTAACAGAGATATACCTAGAAGATTTAAAGGGATTAAAATCAAGAATGAATTTAATCTTTTAAAAGAAACGTTTGAAAGTAATTATGCGATAGTTAATACAGCATTTAATACACTTTCAAAAATCGCTCTTCCATCTGTATTAGCCAATAATTCATCTGCCGCTCTTTCAGGATGAGGCATCATACCAAATACATTTTTTCCACTATTACATACACCTGCAATGTTGTCAGTTGCACCATTTGGATTACTTTCTGGAGTTATCTCCCCGTTTTCATTACAATATCTAAAAATAATCTGCCCGTTAGCATTCATTTTTTGCAAGGTTACTTCATCGGCAAAATATTTTCCTTCTCCATGTGCGATAGGAATTTTAAGAGCATGAGTCGGAACAGAATTAGTTAAAACTGAATTTGTGTTTTCTGCTTTTATATATACGTTTTTACAAATAAACTTTCGAGAATTATTATGCAACAATGCTCCAGGCAATAATCCACTTTCACATAATATTTGAAAACCATTACAAACCCCAAAAACAAAACCTCCCGCTTCAGCATGCTTCACCACTTCGTTCATGATGGGAGAAAACCTAGCAATGGCGCCACTTCTTAAATAATCACCATAAGAGAAGCCGCCAGGCAATACAATGTGCGTACATCCTTCCAAACTTGTTTGCTTGTGCCAAAGCTTCACTGTTTCTTGTTTTAAGATGTCTCTTAATACATAAACCATATCCTCATCACAATTTGACCCGGGAAACACAACAACTCCAAATTTCATAATAGGTAATTTTAATTTTTCATAAAAGTAAGTAATTCTGTAAACAAGAGCATCTAATTTTTAAACAAAATATTAAAAAAGAGCTAAATTAAACTCAAATGATACATCCAAATGATTAAAAATCCACCCATAAAAAGTGTAAGCAATGTATTAGCAATTTTCAATCGTTTTACCTCTCCCAAATAATCTCCAATCATAATGCTAAATGGAACGATGCAAGGCAAAAGCCAGAAATTTGGCACAGAACTTATAAATGAAATTATCAAACAAAAAACACTCAACCAAATTAAAATAAATTTAGCCTTTTGTATTTTTACGCGATTACCAAAACCCTTAGAGATATAATGAAATAAAGCTAATACAAGCATAAATAAAGTAACACCAATAAATAGTAAATAATACTCAGAAAATAATGGAAGATGTGAATTGTGAAAAATAGAAATAAATAAATCAAAAGGTTTTGAATAATATAGGCCCTTTACATAACTGACGCTGCTGTAAATGTAAATAGGCATGATAGTTCCGAATATAAAACACATCCACTCACGCCAATTAAATGATTTTAATATCATGATAGCTATTATTCCAATGGGAATTATTAAAAAATAATATGTGTAAAAGCAACTGGCTAAAGAGATACATATACCTGCGTTAAAGCATTCAAATAATGCGTTTTCTCTTCGATACGAATTATACAAGGAGTTTAGGCCAAGTATCACAAATGCATTAGAAATGAGTATAGACAACAGAGCAACACTTGTGACAGCAGAAAACGAGAATACACAATAAAAAAATGCGGGTAACAAATTAGTCTTTGAAATTAATTCGTGATTAACTGAAACAACCGTTAGGGTTACTGCACCAATGAGTATAAAAGCAAAAGTAATTATTTGATAGAGTAGAGAATTAAGTATAATTTTCCCAAAAATAGGCCCAAAAAGTAAATTCTCTGGAACATCCGAAATATCATAAAATGAAGAAGGAATTACTAAACTGTAAGCTATTAAGCCAAAATACACGATGGAAATGGTGAAAATAGAAACCTGAACTCTATGTTTTAATAATCCGACAATCATTTTTTTTATAAAAAGCTATTTTTTGAAGATTTTTTATACTTTTGTGGTGTAAACTTACAAAATAGATTTTATTATGAGCGCTTTAATGGTAACAATGACTGATGTTTTTTATGCAATTGGTGATTTTTCTCAAACAGTATTTAGAGGAATGAAAGTTTTAGGATTTATCCCTAGTATTATTTTATGGGTTATTATTGGTGCTTTACTAGCGTATTGGACTGTTCAAATTATGAAACAAACAAAAGAAGCTGATAAAAACGGCACTTTAAGATAATAGAAAAGCAGATTAAAATTAAGCTCAGAAATTAAATTTCTGGGCTTTTTTTATTTATATTTACTACAATGAGTAAAATTTACTTAATAGTATTGATTATATTTTCCATTAGCATTGGAAAATCACAAACTATTAAAAAACCTAAAAATAATACAAGTTCAATAGTTCGCTTTACTGAAAATAAAAATCAGTGGGAAAGTCATATTGCTTTTAGAGCACAATTAGATGGTGGAGCCATGTTTATCGAACGAAATGGGAAACTAACTTTTCATCAATATGATAAAGATTACTACGCGTCCAAACATTTAGGAAAAACCAGTAAACAACAATTTAAATTTCATGCTTATCAAGTAAATTTTATTGGTTCGAACACCGATACAAAAATAATAAGCAGTGATATGTTTCCAGATTATGAAAATTTTTTCATAGGAAAAAATCAAACAAATTGGGCCAGTCAAGTTCACCATTATTCAGAAATCAAACTAAACAATTTATATAATCATATAGATGCGATATATCAAGGTGGCAATCAATCCTTAAAATATAATTTTATAGTAAAACCACATGGCAATCCAAATGATATTCAAATTAATTATATCGGTGTCGATAAAATTAAATTGAAAAATGGCGCTCTACACATTTACACTTCCCTCACCGAATATATCGAAGAAAAACCATTTATTTACCAAATCATTCAAGGAGATACCATTGAAATACCTTCTAAATTTATTTTAGAAAATAATACCGTTTCATTCAAGCTTTTAAAAGAATATAATCATGACATAGATTTAATAATTGATCCATTATTAGTCTTCGCCGCATCAAGTGGAAGTACCGCAGATAATTTTGGAATGACAGCCACATATGATTCTCATGGTAGTTTGTATACAGGCGGAACATCATTTTCCGTTGGGTATCCAACTACACTAGGTGCTTACGATGTAACATATAATGGCTTTGCTGGAGCAGATGTCGTTATTACGAAATATGATTCAAGTGGAACTTTTTTAAATTACTCAACCTATTTAGGCGGTGCTAACTCTTCAGAAATTATTACAAGTTTAATCGTTGATAAATTCGATAACCTATGCGCATATGGCGCAACAGGGTCAAATGATTTTCCGGTAACAATAGGATGCTATGATCCCACATTTAATGGCGGAACAGCTATCAACTTTGTATTTAATGGAACAAATTTTCCAAATGGCACTGACATTTATGTTTCAAAATTAAGCTCTTCAGGAAGCGCATTACTAACATCAACTTACATAGGTGGATCAGAAAATGACGGTATTAATTACAATAATGTAATTACAACATACGGCACTCCATATGGCCCTATTACTGAATACCCGCCCGATTCATTACAGTACAATTATGGCGATCAATACCGTGGAGAAATTCAAATTGATTCCTTACTCAATATTTATATCATAAGTAGCACCAAATCTAATGACTTTCCAACAGCTAGTGCATTAGATAATACATTGGGAGGAAAACAAGATGCTGTTTTAATTAAACTTAATCCAACATTGAGTAGCTTAGTATTTAGTACCTACATAGGAGGGAGTGATAACGATGCCGGATATGCTTTAGCTTTAGATGATACATTAAACATTTATATTACAGGAGGAACACGTAGTTCTAATTTTCCTATCACAACCGGTAGTTACAAAACACTATATGGTGCAGGAAAATGTGACGGATATCTATGTAAAATAAAAAATAATGGGTCATACATAATGCATTCAACTTATATTGGAACAAGCGATTACGATCAAAGTTATTTTGTGCAACTAGACAATAATCAAAATGCTTATGTATACGGTCAATCCTTAGGCTCGATGCCAATAACAACAGGTGTTTACTCGAATGCAAATGGCAAACAATTTATTCAAAAATTAAATCCACAACTCAACACATTATTAGCATCAACTGTTTTTGGAAATGGAACAGGAAATATCAATATTTCACCATCCGCATTTTCAGTAGACTGTGCAGGCAATATTTATTTATCCGGTTGGGGTGGAAATATTATCTTCGGAACAATGACGATAGGCATGCCAATGACGGCATCAGCTATTCAATCAACAACCGACGGCTTTAACTTTTATTTAATGGTATTAGCGCCAAACATGTCGAGTCTTTTATTCGGTAGTTATTTTGGCGGCGCTTTAAGTAGAGAACATGTTGATGGAGGAACAAGCCGTTTTGATAAACGCGGTATTATCTATCAATCTGTTTGTGCTGGCTGCGGAGGAAATGATGATTTTCCGGTAACGCCCGGAGCATGGCCATATACAAGTCCAAGCTACGTGCCTTTAAACACGGCTATTCCATCAACTGGCATTAACATGAGTTCAAACTGTAACAACGGTGTTTTTAAAATTGACTTTGAATTAAATACAGCAACAGCTAACATTACAACAAGTCTGTTATCAGGTTGTGCACCTGCAACAATAACTTTTACAAATTCAAGCACAGCAGGACATTCTTACTTATGGGACTTCGGCGCATCAGATACTACATCTATCATATTAAATCCAACTAAAACATTTGCAACTGCAGGAACATATACCGTTAATCTATATGTAAAAAAGTCTATCTGTAATAATTTATACGATACAGCAAAAGTGGTTGTTACAATTCATCCACAACCAGTTACTAACTATGCAACAAACATTGACTCTTGTTCAAATGATGTATCATTTTTGAACACCACGGTTCCAATTAGCACTCCAAGTAAATGGTATATTAATTCAGTACTTACATCTACTTCAACAAACTCAACATATTCGTTTTTAACGGCAGGAACTTATACCGTTAAATTAGTCACTCAAAATACATTTGGTTGTAAAGACTCTATCACAAAAGTAATTTCGGTTCCAGTTGATTCTATAAAAATAAATACACCAGTCTCAAAATGTAGTTACCAAAGCATCCCATTATCAGTCATCGGTGCAACAAATTGTGTATGGCAGCCAACCATTGGTTTATCAAATCCAACTATTCCAAATCCAATTTGTACGGCAACAGCCACAACAATTTATACGGTAACTATTACTCAACTTAGTTTATTTGGAAAAATCTGTATCAAAACATTAACAACAAGCGTTACCGTTTATCCCAAAATCACTTCAGCATTTACATACACCATTGGGGCATGCCAAAACAATGTTTTTTTCACCGACGCATCATTTAGTTCGCCAACGGCGTGGCAATGGAATTTTGGCGACAGTAATACATCAAGTTCACAAAACCCACTTCACTTTTATGGTTCAACAGGAAACTATTCAGTTTCTTTAATTACTACAAATAGTTTTGGATGTAAAGATACAAGTACACAAATTTTATCTTTGGTTAACTTTAATCCAATAACAATTAATCCAAGCATAACTAAATGTAAACCCGACACCGTGCAGTTAAATGCGAGTGGTGGTGTGCTCTATAGTTGGTCACCAACTGTGGGATTATCCAATCCAACTATATCAAATCCTCTTTGCTACGTAAGTTCAACAACTATTTATACTGTTACCATTAGTTCTATTTTAGGAACTGATACCTGTAAAAGTAATTTAACGACCACTGTCACCGTTTTTCCATTTTCATATAGCTCATCATCAATTACAATAGTGCCAAGCATGATAACGTTAGGTCAAACAGGAACACTTACATTAAGTGGCTTTACCTATACTGGCACTGTTTCAATTTATCCAAATGTACCTCTCACTTACATTGGAAATAATCAATACATTTTTCAACCAACACAGTCAGGAGAATATCTTATAAGTTTCACGGATGCCAATGGTTGCAAACACGAATTAAAAACAATTTATATTGAAATCATAACAGACAATTGTTCGGAAAATACTGTGTATTTGCCTACTGCATTTACCCCGAATGGTGATGGTAACAACGATGTCTTATTTATACGAAGTAATTTTATAACAGAAGTTTATTTAAGTATTTATGATCGTTGGGGAGAAAAACTTTTTGAAACCAACGATATTAAAAAAGGCTGGGATGGTTATTATAAAGGAAAAAAATTAGATCAAGGTGTATATGGTTATTACATGACTTTCAAGTGTAATAACGGTCAAGAATCATTTAAAAAAGGAAACATCACCTTGATGAATTAAAATGAATATAAAAAGTAAAACATACCTTATTCATTATAAAACTATTTGTTTAATAGGCTTGCTCTGTTGTAGTTTAATAAAAAATACAGAGGCCCAAGACATCCATTTCTCAAATTGGAATATGTCGCCACTTAATTTAAATTCAGCAAATACAGGCATGTTTGATGGCGATGGACGCTTTATTATGAATTATCGTAATCAATGGAAGAGTGTGCAAGTGCCTTACAATTCATTTAGTTTTGGTGCAGATTATAATTTACAAAAATCATTCATCAGAAAAACAAATGAAGCTATCGGCATTATTTTTAATCATGATGTGGCAGGAGATGGAAATTATAAAATCAACGAACTTAAAATTCCAATAAACCATAAACTTACCTTTAATAATGATTCAAGTTTAGTCATTGGAATTGGGGTATTAGCAGGTATAAGTAATATTAGTATTGATCTTACAAAATTATCATTTGATAAACAATGGGATGGAGATGCTTACAATGCTGGATTGTCGAACGGAGAATTGTTTCCTAAACAATCTAAAACATATGCTGATTTAGGAATAGGAACTATTTTACAAAAAAAAATATCCTCCAATTTTTCGGCAACTATTGGATATGCTATGAATCATATCAATAAACCAACCATTTCGTTTTACAATACAAGTAACATAAAACTGCGTATGAGACACAGTGAATCAATCGTTTTAAAATATAGTTTTTCTAATATCTCAAATATACAGTTTGAATATTACGCTAACCAGCAACAAAAATTTAGAGAAAACTTAATTGGCTTATCATACTATACGACTATTGAGCCAAAAACAAATACGGTTGTCAATGCAGGTTTACTAACACGCTTAGGTGATGCGCTTATATCAACAGTCGGCATTCAACATAACAGCATGAGGTTTCAGTTTTCATACGATTATAATTACTCTCAATTTAAACGCGCCACAAATGGCAAAGGTGCTTTTGAAATGTCTTTTATTTACATCTATTCGAAAACAAAATTATTTGTTCCTAAAACGCGCGTATGCCCCATATATATGTAAGTATGAAATTAAATTATAAACTAACTTATATTATCTTAATGTGTTTGTTTTTAAATTTCGAAAGCAAATCACAAATTAAACAACTCTTAAAACAGGGCCTTGAAGCAAATGAGAATAAGGATTACTCTTCTGCTGCACAAATTTACAATCAGATTATATTAATTGATTCGTCTAAAATTGAATACCAATTATTATTTGCCGATGCTTCACGCTTAAATTACGACAACGAAACAGCCTTTCATTGGTATCAAAAAATATACAAAAAAGATAATGGAAAGACTTACAAAGAAGTTCCGTTTTACATGGCTACTCTCTTGAAAAATACTGGAAAATACAAAGAGGCAAAAAAATATTTTGATAAATATTATAAAAAAAATAAAAGTGCAAAGGATCCTTTCAAAAAACAAATGAGTTTAAAAGCTTTGCAAGAAATAGAAGCCTGTGATTTAGCTCAAATCATCATGAAAAACCCAGTTGATGCAAACATCTTGCATATAGATAGCACCGTAAATAGTGAAGTTAGTGAGTACGCTCCATTTGAAGTAGATACCGTTTTGTATTTTTCTTCATTGCGAGATAAATCTAGAACAGATGAAAGAGGTGTTCGCTATAACAAACTATACACATCCAAAAAAATAAATAATAAACGTCAGAAGGCAACTGAATTGGATAGCTTATTTAACAAAGAAGGAATCCATAATGCCAATACGTGTTTCAATGATGATTTTACAAAAATTATGGTAACCCGCTGTGAAGCCATAAATAGTTCACAATACAGATGCGAACTTTATGAATCTAATTACAGAAATAATCAATGGACAGAATTAAAAAAATTGCCAGAGCCAATCAATAGCAAAGGTTATAATACAACTCAACCAAACATCGGAAAATTAAATAACAAGGATATTTTGTTGTTTTCGAGCAACCGACAAGGAGGTGAAGGAGGAATGGATATTTGGTATAGTTTTATAAACGCAGATGGAACTTATGGAAAGCCCATAAATGCTGGCAAAAAAATTAACACCATAGAAGATGAGATCACGCCATTTTATGTAAATGAAATAAATACACTGTACTTTAGTAGTACGTGGCATAAGGGATTAGGTAATTTCGATATTTTTAAATCTGAATTTAAAGCAAATGAATTTACTGAACCAAAAAACCTAGGACATCCAATTAATAGTAGTTATAACGATATTTATTATAGCGTCAATTCAAAAAAAGATAAAGCTTATATTTCATCTAATCGAATTGGCTCTTTTTTTGAAGACAAACCAAGTTGTTGTAATGATATTTATACGTTTTCTATACCACCTTTAACAGAACCAATAAAACCTGTCGATACAACTGAACTT
The DNA here is from genome assembly GCA_044353195.1 of Bacteroidia bacterium. GTDB lineage: Bacteria > Bacteroidota > Bacteroidia > B-17B0 > Aurantibacillaceae > UBA4416. Next base: position 48,685 of record JBILCJ010000003.1, read on the forward strand.
CTGATAAATCAACTAAAAGTGTTGTGTCCATTAACACTTTACTTTCACAATGACGAACCTGAACCAAAAACAAAATTGATTGCTACAAAAAAGAATTATAAAAAAACGTATGATGATTATACACTATTAAAAAATAAATACATTTCAGAATACACAAAAGGTAGCGAAGGTGAACAAAAAGAATATTCAGAAAATAGAATTTTAAACTTTTTTGAAGACAGTGTAGATGCTGGAATGCAAGATTTAGAAAAATTTGCAACATTACTGGAATCTGTTTTAAAAAGAAATGAAAAAGTAAAGATAACAATGAAGGGTTTTTGCAGTCCGCTTGCAAGTACTGATTATAATGTAAATTTAGCAAAACGTCGCATCAGTAGTTTGCGAAATTACTTTATAGAATACAAAGATGGTGTTTTTGTGAAATACATTAATAACAGTAATGAGGCTGAAGGCAGAATCGAATTCTTTGATGAAGAAATTGGAGAACTACCTATTAGCAAAACAAGTGATGACATAAAAGATATTAAAAACTCAGTT
>JBILCJ010000024.1:0-17312 GCA_044353195.1 Bacteroidia bacterium
ACACCTGATGATTTAACACCACCAAATGGCGTTCGTAAGTCACGCAATAACCAACAATTGATCCATACAATTCCTGTATGTAAATTCATAGCTACTCTATTTGCTTTGGTAACATCTTGAGTCCATACAGTAGAAGCTAAACCATACTGCGTTGAATTAGCATACATCATCACTTCTTCTTCTGTTTCAAATGGAGTAATGGTTACAACGGGTCCAAAAATCTCTTCTTGATTAGTTCGGCAATTATAGGCTAATCCTTCTATAATTGTAGGTTCTAAATAATACCCATTTTCAAATTCACCCGACATCTGAAATTGTTTTCCACCGCATAATACTGTACCACCTTCTTGTTTTGCCAATTCAACATAAGAAAGAATTTTTTCCATATGCGATTTTGAAACAACAGCTCCAATTCTTGTGGAATCAGCCATTGGAGAACCAATAACCATTGCTTTAGTTTTAGCGACAAAATCATTTTTGAATTTTTCGTAAATAGATTTCTCAACAAAAATACGTGAACCACATAAACAAATTTGTCCTTGATTAGCGAATGAAGAGTTCATGGTGGTAGAAAGCATTCTATCATAATCGCAATCTGCAAAAATGATGTTAGGATTTTTCCCCCCTAACTCTAGCGATAATTTTTTGAACATAGGCGCGGCCACACTTGCGATGTTTGCTCCAGTAACTGTTCCGCCTGTAAAAGAAATTAAAGGAACTTGTTTGCTTGAAACAATAGCGCTACCCACTTTGTGTCCAAATCCATGAACAATATTTAACACACCTTTTGGTAAACCAGCTTTGATGCAAATTTCAGAAAGTAAATAAGCGGTCATTGGCGTAATTTCAGAAGGTTTTGCAACAACGGTACATCCAGCTGCTAGGGCTGGAGCTATTTTCCATGAAAATAAATACAAGGGTAAGTTCCACGGAGAAATGCAGCCAGCAACACCAACAGGTTGACGAAGTGTATAATTAATGGCTGTATCTTCCATACTATGAGCATGAGAAGCATAATGCAAAATGCCTGTTCCATAAAAATGAAAATTAGATGCCGCTCTTGGAATATCAACTGATTTAGCTAAACTCAAAGGCTTACCATTATCCAAACTTTCGGCAACTGCCAGCTCATGCAAATTCTCTTCAATCAATGAAGCTATTTTCAATAAATACTTTGAACGAATATCTTTAGGTGTGATACTCCACGTTTTAAAAGCTTCATTTGCAGCTTGTATTGCTAATTCAGCATCGCGTTCATCACTATCAGGAATGAAAGAATAAACAACACCACGAGATGGATCATAATTATCAATATGCTGATTGGAAATGGGTTCAACCAATTCTCCATTAATGTAATTTTTAAGTTTTAACATGCTTGTTTTTTGAGATCACTAATTTAAGAAAATTTAGAGAAAAAGAATCGAAAATGAAAACTCTACTTTTATTTCTGCAAATATTCGTATTTTTATAAAAGCGATGAAATGTTTCAATTTTATATTAATTTTTATTGGGTTATACAGAATATCTTCTGCACAAGACATGCTCTATACTACCTTTGGAACAAAAATAAAAAGCAAGGTTATAGAAATCAATGCGACAGAAATTAAATATAAATCATTTACAAACACTGAAGGTCCTACCTACATTATTGCAACATCAGAAATTGTTTTTATTCAGTACGCCAATGGTACAAATGAAATATTAAATTATAATCCAAAACCTTTAGAACCAGTTTTAAAACCAACCGTCTCACCATCTTCAAAAAACAGATTAACGCCTAAAGCAAAAACTGCAAATTTAAGGTATATGAATAATCATTTAATTTCAATAAATGCCTTAGCACTTTTAAATGGTGATGCTACAATTTTATACGACCACGAATTCTTTAAATCAAAATTAGCTATTTCCGTTATAGGTGGCATCAATTTTAATTCGCGCATGAACCCACTCAACTTTTACATCAATGAAACAAAAGTAAATGCTAAAAAAAATTATGATGCAGGTCTTGGTTTTAATTATATGCCAAATAATACAAAAAAGGTTCAATACTTCGTTGGATTTTTAGGAAAATACATGAGTTATAATTACAAAGAAGTGATTGATACGAGTAATAATCAAAAAAGATTTTCAGACGCTTCCGCTAATCAAATTGCCCTCATGGTTACAAACGGATGGCTATTTAGAATTTCTCCTTTTTTCAATTTTAAAATTTTTGCATCTATCGGCAAACAAATTAATTCAACAAATTTAGAAATGATAGAAAAAAATGGTGATAAAACTAATTTTAGTAACAGTCCAAAAATGTATTTGGGATATTGCTTCGGTTATCGCTTTTAAAAAATGGTCGCATTAAAAAAATATAGCTCAATTATATTGCTTCTGATTTTAAGCATACAAACCCATGCACAAGATAAATTATTTTTAAAAAACAACACCATCATCATTTGCAAAACACTTACACTTTCAAAAAATTCTATCACCTACAAAGACACTTCGATTAACAGCGTTACACAAACCATTTTGAAAAAAGATGCCCTCATGGCAGAATTAAAAACTGGTGAAATTTACATTTTCGGTTCGTCAAATTCATTTTTAATGGAAGGTGAAACGTCTATGAATTCAACGAATTCAGAAGATTTAGAAAATAGAATAATCGAATGGGAAGAAAAAGAAAAACAATTTCCAAATGGGATTTTAGGATTTTACCCAGTGCAAATTTTTGCTGGCAGATTTACTGTTTCCTACGAAAAGTTAACATCAAATAAAACTCTAGGCATATTATTCCCAGTAAGTTTAACCTATGATATGCTTGCAAATTCTACACCAAGTTCGTCTAGCTCCTCAACAACAACATCCACTACGGCCCCAGAAAAAAAAGGTGTTGGCATTATTAGTGGCATTGATGTAAATTACTATTACACATTAAAACCCGCTTTGAAATACTTTTTTGGCCCTAAGGTAAGATACGGAACAGCGATGACTCTAGGCGGTATAGAATATCTTTCTTTTCAAATACAAAATGGTTTGATGAAAAGTAGAGGTAGTAAATTTACTCATACCTTTTCAGTTGGGTTCGGATTTTTTAAATTATCACAAAAATATGCTAACTATCCTGGTTATGAAGCAAACCAAGTTTATCCAACGGGATCATTAACTTGGCGATTAGGATTTAGGTTATAACGTTTTTCATAACCACTATTTCCTTGCAAACCACCCGAATGAATAATTAAAATTTGATCTAATTCCTGAATCTCTTTTTTATCTATTAAATCGAAAACGGCATAAAATAATTTTGCTGTATAAATATAATCTAACGGTATATCGTATGTACATTCAAACCAGGATTTAAAATTTAATAAGGCTTCTGTGTGTTTGGCATACCCACCAAAATGATACTTATTAAGAATAACTGCATTCTTTTTATTGGTTGTGGCATCAAATTTCAACACATTAATTCCAACTAATTTTTGTTTTGTATTTAAGGAATTAGAGATGCCATTAAAAGTCGTTTGTGTTCCACAAGCACAAAATAAAGTCTTAAATCGATTAGTTTCTTTAGTTAGTATTTCTTCGCATCCTTTTTCTCCTAATTCATTATCACCACCTTCAGGCACACAATAACTAGTTGGATACTTTATTGCTAACTCATTTAAATAGTCATCAGCCCGCTTACGTTTATATTCTTCTCTACTAATAGGAATAATGTTCATTCCTTTTTTTTTTGCTAAAGCAAGCGTTTGATTGTCTTCTGTAATATCTTCTCCGCGTATAATACCTATACTCTTCATGCCAGCTAACTTAGAGGCAAATGCTGTTGCTGCGATGTGATTGGAATAAGCTCCACCAAAGGTAAGTATGGTGTCTTTATGTTCTGCTTTAGCTTGCTGTAAATTATACTTCAATTTAAACCATTTATTGCCCGATATTTCAGGATGAATCAAATCTAAACGCAATATAGTAACATCAATTCCTTTGTACTGAATAGTTTGAAATATGGGATTATAATTGAGCACTACTAAAATTTTAAAACCAAACGTCTAAGCAAAAAATGCCCTCTAATCTATTATCTTTTAACGAATTGTTATAAATGAAATTTGCTTTTTCAGACTTCAAATAACGTCCTTCAATACTCATAGCAACATTCTTAAGTGGTTTGTATTCGAAGCCGCAGGTTGTTCCCCAAGTGTATTTACCCATATTAGCGCCAACACTAATCATTTCATCAACGTCACTAAACCATTCTACTCTTCCATAAAATCCTACTTTCTCAAATGTCTGATGTTTAAAGACTACTAAACTACTATTCATAAACGCGTTTGAAAGATTAGTGCTATCAACTTTTTTGGTATTATTTTGAACTCCCATATTAAACTCAGCTCCAACAGACCATTTCTTTTTTTGATAGGTTAAATAGAAATTATTATAGAATCGTTGACGCTTAATTTTAGAACTATCTGGAGTGTCATCGCCAGTGATAAAGTTATACGTGAATGTTAAAGCCTTATTCGGAGAGTAAATAATTGTAGATCCTATCAATTTATTTTTATTCGTTTCTACTATAGATGAAAAACTATTAAACGCATTTAACTGTATACTTAATTTTGATGTGAGGTAATAGGTAAGTTTTGCACCAGAAAAAAAATAGGGTTCATAAACATTAGCTAAACTCATACTCGACGTAATATTTTCACGAGGCTGAGTGCTTTCTATACCAATATGTGATCGAAAAATACCAACATCCAGCCATAATTTTTTCCTTAATTCTACTCCTGCATTGGCTTCTTGAATTAAATTATATTTTGCTGGCCAAGTGCTTTCTGCAATATCGCCGTAATGAAACGACAGTGTGCTTCGTAACGTTTTTGATTGATAAGCCAAAGAAATCATAGCCATATTTAATCCAAACTGATTATTTCTGGCGGCCATGGTGGGGTGTTTAACAAAACCAATCTGTTCGTCTTCGGTATATAAACCATAATATGTGCTCAAATAAGCTCCAATTTCTAACTTGGGTTGATTCGTTTCATTACCATTATCTTTTCGTTTATGCTGGAACAAAATACTCGTATCAGTGTTTAATTGAATAATAGAAACTGATATCTTTTTTGATGAATCATTTTGAGACATCAAAAGATTGGTGCTAATTAAAGCGCTTAAAATATAAACTAGACGTAGGCTCATTGTTATGATAAAGGTAATTGATATTTGTCTATTTTTGTAAAGAATATGTTTAAAAAAGAATTAGATCCGAGTGAATTTTATCTAAGCCCTGAAGGGTACATCATTTTTACCGAAAAGTACCATTTAAAAAGAGGGTATTGCTGTAAAAATGGTTGTAAACACTGCCCTTTTGGATATAATAAAAAAACAGGGAAATTTGATAATGAAAAGAAATCGTAGACACTTAATTTTATTGAAAAAATAAGTATCTTAGGGCTTGATTATGAATATGAAAATTACCAAAGAATTTAAAATAGGTGTTGTAATTACAGCTTCCATCGGACTTTTTATTTGGGGATTTAATTTCCTAAAAGGAAAAGATTTATTTAGTCAAAAATTTGAACTATACGCAGTGTATCCAAAAATTGACGGATTAATTGAAGCTAATCCCATGTTGGTAAATGGCTTTAAGGTTGGGCAAATTAATAAAATTTCATTATTTAAACAGGCCAACGGCGAATATGCCATCCTTGTAAAGTTTTTGCTAACTGAAGATATTAATATTCCAAAACACTCTATTGCAAAAGCTGTAAGTTCTGATTTACTAGGTTCAAAGGCAGTTGAAATAGTGTATAGTAAAGAAACAGAATTTGTAAAATCAGGAGACACCTTGTATGCTGAAAATGAAGAAGGTTTGAAAACAGCGGTAAGCAAGCAATTAACACCACTACAACATAAGGCAGAAGGTCTTATCTCCTCTATTGATTCGGTAATGACAGTTGTACAATTTGTATTAAACGACAGAACGCGAGATAATTTAAACAAATCATTTGAAAGTATAAAAAAAGCTATTGAAAGTTTAGAGAAAACAGCTTATAAGTTGGATGATTTAGTGGCTTCTGAAAAATCAAAATTATCATCTATACTAACAAAATTAAATAGTTTAGCAACAGCGCTTGACAATGACAAAGAAAAAATAAGTAACATCATCACTAACTTTAGCAGTCTATCGGATAGTTTATCAAAATCAGAATTAAAAAGTGCGATTACAAATGCTGACAAAACGTTGAAAGAATTAGGCCTTACGATGACTCAAATAAATAGTGGCAAAGGAACCATTGGGAAACTTCTTAAAAACGATTCACTTTACAATCACTTAAACGCATCAAGTGCTGATTTAGATAAATTATTAATTGATTTAAAAACAAATCCAAGCCGTTATATTCATTTTTCTGTTTTTGGTAGAAAAGATAAACCATCTCCTCCAGTTAAAACAAAACCTATTAAACCCTAAACATTAGCTATGATTTCATCAATCATTTTTACCATTATCTTCATCATTTCGGGAACATTTTTTTTTATTAATGCAAAAAAAATAAGACGTAATATTTTATTAGGAAAAGATATTTCCATCAATGATAATAAAATAGAACGCCTGAAAACAATGCTATTAGTGGCTTTTGGGCAAAAGAAAATGTTTAATCGTCCTATACCAGCCATCTTACATTTATTTTTGTATGTGGCATTTGTCATTACTCAAATTGAACTCATTGAAATCATTTTTGATGGAATAAGTGGTTCGCATAGAGCATTTAGACCAGCATTAGGTTCATTCTATACATTTATGGTGAGCTTAATCGAAGTGCTTTCTGTCTTAGCTTTTATTGGTACCATTGCATTTTTAGCAAGAAGAAATTTATTAAAAATTCCAAGATTAGTTAAAAACGAATTGAATGGTTGGCCAAAATTAGATGCTAACTTAATCTTAATTGCTGAGATTGTTTTAATCTGTTTTATTTTCATGATGAATGGTGCCGACGAAGTGCTTTATTCGAAAGGACTTTCGCATGCTACTCCTTTGAATGATAACTCATTTAATTTTTCAATTAGTAAATACATTGGGCCATTACTATATGGCAGTATGCCAGAAGCAGGCCTGCATATGATTGAAAGAATTGGTTGGTGGGGACATTTATGTATGGTGTTTGCCTTTTTGAATTACTTGCCATTTTCGAAACATTTACATGTGATACTTGCATTTCCAAATACATACTTTAGTAATTTAAAATCCAAAGGAAGTTTTACAAATTTATTTGAAGTAACAGACGTTGTAAAACCAAACTTCGATACTGCTTATCAACCTGTACTAGATCCAAACGCAGCGATTAAATTTGGCGTAAAAGATGTCACAGATTTAACATGGAAAAATTTACTTGATGCATATTCATGTACCGAATGTGGAAGATGTACTTCGGTTTGTCCACAAAACATAACAGGTAAAACATTGTCGCCTCGAAAAATAATGATGGATACGCGCGATCGATTAGTAGAGGTCGGAAAAAATATTGATACTAACAAAGGTACATTTGTTGACGATGGAAAAACATTATTAGGTGACTATATTTCATCTGAAGAGATTTGGGCATGTAACACATGTAATGCTTGCGTTCAAGAGTGTCCCATAAATATTGATCCGTTGTCCATCATAGTAGGAATGCGTCAGCAATTAGTGTTAGAGCAAAGTTCTGCACCAACTGAATTAAATGGCATGTTCTCAAATTTAGAAAACAATGGCGCACCTTGGCAATTTAGTCCAGCAGATAGAGCAAACTGGATCAACGAAAATTAATTTCAAGAAACTTAAAAAAAGATTATGAGCGATACAGTAATTCATGTTCCAACAATGCAAGAAAAAATTGCAAAGGGAGAAACACCAGATATTTTATTTTGGGTTGGTTGCAGCGGAAGTTTTGATGATAGAGCAAAAAAAATAACAAAGGCGATTGTAAAAATTTTAAACCACGTTGGTGCAAGCTTTGCAGTCCTAGGCGTTGAAGAAAGCTGCACTGGAGATCCTGCAAAACGTGCAGGCAATGAATTTTTATTTCAAATGCAAGCCTTTCAAAATATCACCATATTAAATGGTTATGATGTAAAGAAAATAGTAACTGGCTGTCCGCACTGTTTTAATACCATAAAAAATGAATACCCAGAGTTAGGAGGAAAATACGAAGTGATTCATCATACGGAATTAGTTCAACAACTCATTAATGAAGGGAAATTAAAAGTAGAAGGTGGAGCGTATAAAGGAAAAAAAATTGTATTTCACGATCCTTGTTATTTAGGAAGAGCTAATAATGTATATGAAGCTCCACGCGAGGTGATTCAAAAATTAGATGCTGAATTAATTGAAATGAAACGCAGTAAAGCCAATGGATTGTGTTGCGGAGCTGGTGGCGCTCAAATGTTTAAGGAAGCAGAGAAAGGAAATAAAGAAGTAAATGTTGAACGTGCTGAAGAAGCTCTTTCACAACATCCTGATGTAATTGCTGTAGGATGCCCTTTTTGTAATACGATGATGACTGACGGTGTAAAACATTTCAACAAAGAAGAACAAACTAAAGTACTTGATGTTGCTGAACTAATAGCCAATGCAAACGATTTATAATAAATAATATGATTAGATTTTTCTTAATAGCCTGTGTTTCATTATTATTTTTTGCATGTAATCAACCTATCGATGACGTTAAAAAAGAAATCGCTCACTCTGATTCTCTTTCAAAACTAATTCACGCACCAGAGCTTGAAGCTGTCAATAAAAAAATATTAGAAGATCCAAACGATCCATTATTATATAATGAACGCGCTTCCATCTATTTAAAATATAAACAAAATGAAGAGGCTATGAATGACGTTAAACGTTCTATTCGAATTGATAGCACGAACGCGAACTCTTATTTACTCGAAGCAGATGTTTTTTTTGCTGCTAACGAAACCCGACGAGCTAAAGAAGTACTTGATAACATCGTCGTTAAATTTCCAAAAAATACAGAAGCCCTATTAAAGCTTGGCGAATTATTATACTTTGTCAAACAATATGAATTAGCCTTTTCTAAAATAAATGCAGCTTTAAAAATTGATCAAAATATAGCAAAAGCTTATTACCTGAAAGGAAGTATTTATAAAGAAACAGGTGACACTGCCAAAGCTGTATCCAGTCTTGAAACAGCTATTGAACAAGATAATAAAAACTTTGGTGCCTACTTAGACTTAGGTTTAATTTACGCAAATAGAAAAAATTTGATTGCATTAGAATATTATAACAATGCCTTAGCGATTAATCCAACCAGTGATGTGGCTCTTTATGCAAAGGCTAAACTATTACAGGATATGGATAAAATGGATGAAGCCACACAAATTTATTTGGCCATTTTAAAAATAGATTCTTTACATAAAAATTCGTTATACAACTTAGGTGCAATTACACTTGATCAAAAAAATGATGCAAAAAAAGCATTAGATTATTTTAGTCAAGCTATACAAGCTGAGCCAAAATATGCAGAAGCTTATTATGCTAGAGGAGTTTGCTACCAACAATTGAAAGATAAAAATAATGCTTACGCTGATTTTTCGATGTGCTTGCAATTAAAGCCGAATTACGAGCCAGCCATTGAAGGGTTAAACTCGCTTGGAAAAAGATAAATTAAAATTTTATTTTTTTCAATTGCTCTGTAATTTCTAAAACTGCAGGACACACAAATGTGTTTTTGTAAGTTAAATCTAATAATTGAGAAATTTTTTTTCTGTCTGTATGCGGATATTCTCTGCAAGCATTGGGTCGATTTTCATATACTGAACAATAATTATCTGTGCCTAAAAATGGGCAAGGTGCTTGGCGCAAAACATAATCTTTATCTTCATCTATTTTTAAATAGCGTTCAATAAAATCTCCAGGTTTAATTTTGAAATGCTTGGCTAAACGCTCTATATCTCGGTTATAAAAAATAGGCGATGTTGTTTTACAGCAATTAGCACATGATAAACAATCTGTCTTTTCAAACACCACTTCATGCACTTCTTGAAAATAGGTGTCTAAATTTTTATAGGTTAATCGCTTGAGTTTGTCAAAAAAAATCCTGTTCTCTTTTTTAAGAGCTTGAGCTTTGTGATTATGTTTGATTAAATCCAAGATACAACGTGTAAATCAGAGGTGTTCGTTTTAATTTAGTTTATGATGAATATTCTGCTATAAATTCTTCTGGCGTTTTAGAGTGTTCAATACTAAAATTGCCAATTTTTGTTCTGCACAATTCGGTTAAATAAGCGCCACTATTAAGCGCTAAACCAAAATCACGGGCAATGCTTCTAATGTAAGTTCCTTTTGTGCAATTAATTTTAAATCCAACATGTGGCAAGTTACAAGATGTGATTTCAAAATTTAAAATTTCTATTTCACGCGATTTTAATTCTATTTCTTTACCAAGTCTTGCTAATTCATACACGCGTTTACCATCCACTTTTATAGCACTAAACATAGGTGGCACTTGTTGTTGCTTACCAATAAATAATTTTGCAGTTTGATAAATTAAATCTTCCGTAATATGTTCTGTAGGAAACGTAAAATCAACTTCTTTTTCCTTATCAAAACAAGGTGTGGTTGCACCAATAAAAAAAGTGCCTGTATATTCCTTTGGCAAATCTTGAAACTGAGAAATGTCTTTCGTTTTTTTTCCAGTACAAATAATTAATAAACCTGTTGCTAAAGGATCTAAGGTGCCTGCATGTCCAATTTTTAAATGAACAAATTTATCATCTAACAAAAGAGATGGATGTTTTTTTAATGCGTGTTTCAATTTGTTAACCGCTTGAAACGAAGACCACGTGTATGGTTTATTAATTAATAAAAGTTCGCCATCTCGATAATTTGGTTCCATATTCAACAACTAGAAGCTATGTCCCATTTTATCTTTTTTAGTTTGCAAATATTTTTCGTTATGCTTATTAGAAGGGATAACAATTGGCAAACTCTCTACAATTTCTAAACCATAACCCATTAAACCCACACGCTTAACTGGATTATTAGATAACAATTTGATTTTACTTAATCCTAAATCTCTTAATATTTGTGCACCTACTCCATAATCGCGCTCGTCCATTTTAAAGCCTAATTCCAAATTAGCTTCAACGGTGTCTCTTCCGTTTTCTTGCAATTTGTAAGCTTTTAATTTATTTAACAAGCCAATACCACGGCCTTCTTGATTCATATAAACAACTACACCTTTGCCAGCTTTTTCAATTTGTTCCATCGCTTGGTGCAATTGAGGGCCGCAATCGCAACGACAAGATCCAAATATATCTCCCGTTACACATGATGAATGCACGCGCACTAAAACAGGTTCGTCTTTTTCCCATGTGCCTTTAATTAAAGCCATGTGTTCTTGTCCATTGGTTTCAACTTTATATGCAATCAATTTAAAATCGCCCCAAACAGTTGGCATATCAACTTCTACTTGACGCGTTACAATACTTTCTTTTGCTAATCGATATGCAATTAAATCTTTGATGGTAATGATTTTTAAATCAAAACGTTCTGCAATCTTTACTAAATCGGGTAAACGAGCCATCGTTCCATCCTCATTCATAATTTCAACTAAGGCGCCACATGGCTCAAAACCAGCTAAACGGGCTAAATCAATTGTAGCTTCTGTATGTCCCGTTCTGCGCAATACACCGCCTTGCTTTGCCTTTAATGGGAAAATATGTCCGGGACGACCAAAATCAGAAGCATTCATCGATGAATCAATCATAGCTAATACTGTTTTAGATCGATCTGATGCGGAAATGCCTGTTGTACAGCCATGGCCTAATAAATCAATAGAAACCGTAAATGCGGTTTCCATAGTAGCCGTGTTATTTGAAACCATCATTTCAAGTTGCAAATTTTTTGCTTGTTCTTCGGTAACAGCAGCACAAATTAAACCACGTCCATGAGTTGCCATAAAATTAATAACCTCAGGCGTTACGTTTCGAGCGGCAGTAATAAAGTCACCTTCATTTTCTCTATCTTCATCATCAACTACTATTACTACTTTACCGTTTTTAATGTCAGTAAGCGCTTCTTCTATTGTGTTTAATTTTATGGTTTCCATGATGGCGTAAATTTAATCATTAAATGAATATGATGAATGCAAATTTAGACTTTAAAAGGCTTCAAAAGCCCCTAATCCAAATAACGAAAAATCGTATTTGATGGGATCTTTCTTGTCAAACTGCTTCAAGACATTTGTTATCTCTTCAACAGATTTCCAATCATTTTGTTTACGAGTTAACAAGCCTAATTTACGACTCACGTTTCCAGTGTGCACATCCAAAGGCAAACACAATTGACTTGATGAAATTGATTTCCAGATACCAAAATCAACTCCATGTTTGTCGTTACGCACCATCCATCTTAAAAACATGCACAAGCGTTTTGCACTTGAATTACTTAAAGGATTGGATACATGCTTTTCGATGCGGGACACATGTGGTAAGGACAAAAAAAGAGTTCTGAAATTTGAAATAGCTAATTTTACATTTTCACTGTTTTTATTTTGATGAGAGAATGCATACTCTAAACCACCGTGCTGTTGATAGAGATGTTTTAAAGATTTTAGAAAAAACAGACAGTCATTTGAATTAAAGGTACGATGAACAAAATTTTGAAAACGGACTTCATCTTTTTTTGAAAAGTTCAAAATAAAGTCGTGAGGTGATTGATTCATTAAATCCATCAGCTTATTACCATTATTAATAATAGATGTACGATTGCCCCAAGCAATTGTTGCCATTAAAAATGCCGAAATCTCAATGTCTTCTTTTTTAGAAAACTGATGAGGAATTGAAATAGGATCTGTTTCAATAAATGCGGTATTGTTGAACTGAAGATATTTTTCATCTAACAAATTTTTTATTTCATTGAATGCGTCAGACATTATTCTAATTTCGTTAAATCTAATTTTTCAAGTTTTGGATTTATTTTATGAATCCCCAACACCACTAAAATTGTCATGGCTCCGCCAAACACAATTGAAGGAACTAAGCCTAATAGCCTAGCGGCCACGCCACTTTCAAAGGCACCGATTTCGTTGCTACTTCCAATAAAAATACTGTTAACAGCTGCGACTCTTCCTCGCATTTCATCAGGAGTAGAAAGTTGTAAAATACTATGACGAATAACAACACTGATATTGTCGAATGCGCCAGTAAACAAAAGCATTGCAAAAGCTAACCAATAATTAGTAGATAAAGCAAATAAAATAGTGAAAATCCCAAAGGCTGCTACAGAAACTAACAAACTGATTCCTGCCTTTTTTCCTGGAGGTTTTACTGCTAAATACAAAGCCATTAAAACCGCACCAAATGCAGGAGCTGTGCGTAATAAACCATAAGATTCAGGACCGAGGTGTAAAATTTTATCCGTAAATGCAGGAATTAAAGCCACTGCGCCTCCAAACAAAACAGCAAATAAATCTAAAGACAAAGCACTTAATACTAATTTGTTTTTAAAAACAAACTTGACGCCTACACTCATACTTTCTGCAAATGTTTCCGATTTAGTTTTTACAGGAACTGGTTTGGATGCAATAAAACTATAAAATAAGAATGCTAATAAAAACAACACACATGTTACTGCGTAACACCAATTAGCATGAAACGAATGACTGTATCCGTATAAAACACCAGCTAAAACAGGGCCTAAAATGGATCCTAAATGCCATGCTGTACTATTCCATGTGGCGGATTGCGTATACATGTCGCGAGGAACAATTTGACTCATGAAAGGTGTTGTACTCACAGCTAAAAAAGAACGTGTAATGCCAAATATAAATACAACCACAAATAAAGGAATTAATCCAAAGCCCAATAAAAAAGGAAAAATTGAACTACTAAATGCAAATAAAAATAATGAACCTAATAATAAAGCGAAGCATCCAATTAATAAAATCTTTTTCCGATTCATTATATCAGCCAAGTGACCTGAAAAAAAAGAAGTAACAATAAACGGCAAGGCTTCCGTAAGACCTATTAAACCAAGCATCAATTCATCTTTAGTAAACTCATAATAAATTTGTAAATAAATTGTGCTAAACTGCATCTGAATAGCTAAGGTTAAAAAAAACCGGGCCAACACAAACCACCTAAACTCTTTGTGCTTTAAAATTTCAATAGATGATTTAAACTTCATAAATACAAAAGTATTATTTTATAATCTATTAAAATATTTTAATTTTATAGGGTATTGAAACCATCAGAACATACCCATTTAACTATTAAAGCATTGGCTGAAGATGACAGGCCTCGCGAAAAATTAGTTTTAAAAGGTAGGCAATCGTTATCTGATGCTGAATTACTCGCCATTTTATTATCATCTGGGAATAAAGAAGAAACGGCGATTCAACTTGCTCAACGCATTTTAAATGACAATCATAATTCGATTAATCAATTAGCTAAATTACAACTCAACGATTTAAAAAAATATAAGGGGGTTGGTGAAGCAAAAGCAGTAAGCATCTTGGCAGCACTAGAAATTGGGAGAAGACGAACCGATGAGGGTGTTGACGAAAAAATAAAAGTAAACAGTTCGGCAATTGCATATAAATTATTAAAATCAAAATTATCTGATTTACCACATGAAGAATTTTGGGTTATCTATTTAAGCCGGAATAATTCTGTTATTAAATTAGAATGCATTAGTAAAGGTGGCGTCAGCGGAACAGTTGTTGATACCAAGCTGATTATGAAGCCAGGAATTGAATGCCTTGCAAGTGCTATCATTTTAGCACACAACCATCCTTCTGGAAATTTACAACCAAGTCATCAGGATATTAGTTTAACAAAAAAAATAAAAGAAGTATCGTTATATTTAGACATCATTTTACAAGACCATATTATTATCGGCGACCAAGCTTATTTTAGTTTTGCCGACGAAGGAATATTATAACTGTAATAGGATTAACTCAACAAGCATGAAAAAAATTGTAACTATCATTGGGGCAAGACCACAAATTATTAAATCTGCTGCATTAAGTAGAGCTATCAAAAAACATTTCTCCACATCTATTACTGAAATAATTGTTCACACTGGACAACATTATGATGAAAATATGAGTCAAGTATTTTTTGATGAACTGGGAATACCTGCCCCAAATTATAACTTAAATGTTGGAAGTGGTAGTCACGGAAAACAAACAGCAATCATGATTTCAGGAATTGAAGAAATTTTATTGAATGAAAAACCAGATGCGATTGTATTATATGGAGATACCAATTCTACACTTGCGGGAGCTATTGCTGCTAGTAAAATTCACGTTCCTATTATTCACATAGAAGCTGGTTTACGTTCTTTTAATAAATCAATGCCTGAGGAGGTAAATCGTATCATGTGTGACCATGTATCTACATTATTATTTTCTCCAACTCAAACAGGATTTGAAAATTTAATACGCGAAGGTTTTCAGCCTGATGCTCAAATACCATATCATGCTAATAATCCTAAAATTTATCATAGTGGAGATGTGATGTATGATAACAGTTTATTTTTTAGTGAATTTGCTGAAACAAATACCACTATTATTCAAGACAACGATTTAGAAAAAGGGAAGTTTATTTTAGCAACCATTCACCGAAACAATAATACAGATGAACCTGTAAGGTTAAACGCCTTGTTTAATGCTCTTTATAAGATTATTGAAAATAATTCAGTAGATGTGCTATTGCCACTTCACCCTCGAACAGAAAAATTGTTAGAACAAAATTTAAATCAAGAATTATATCAAAAGATAAAATCAAATACGCATTTCAAAATTATCAAGCCAGTTTCTTTCATAGAAATGATTGCTTTAGAAAAACATTGTAGTATTGTTATTACAGATAGTGGAGGCGTTCAAAAAGAAGCATTTTATTTTAAAAAGCCATGCGTTATTTTAAGGCCAGAAACTGAGTGGGTAGAACTAGTAAACTGCGGAACGGCTATTATTGCTGATGCCGACGAGCAAAAAATAATTGAAGCGTTCAACACATTAATCTCAAAATCTTCTATGCAATTTCCTGATATATATGGCGACGGAAAAACTGCTGAGTTTATTTGTAAAGAAATACTAAATCATTTTTAGACTATTCAACAACAAAAACTTTACTGTCAATTTCTCCTTTTTTATTTTTTAATGATATAATAAAAGATCCTTTCGAAAACATGGAAACATCAATTGCATTTTGAGCTTCAATGTTTTTTAATTGTTTTATCAATTTTCCCTCCATGTCATAAATTTCAATGCTAGTTCCCAACGAACGATTAAAATTGTCAATATTCACATTTACTAATTGTGATGTTGGGTTTGGAAAAATATGCAACACGTCGTGTTTATTTGCTTGTTCGGATAAACCAATCAATACATTACTTTTACCATTCGCGAAAACATACTCACCTAGTTTCATGGTATCAACTGTAAAAAAGCCCGTTTTGGCAGTTAGTTTAAACTTTGTGTAATGCTTTACTTCTTTCCAATCATCACCTGCATGCTTTCTGTATAATAAAATAATACTATCACCATTGGTCACAGTTAAACAAGTATCTATATAACTATTACCTGTTGTATTTTTATTCCCATCATAATTCAATCGTAATTTACTGACAAATCCATTCGATAAAATGCCATCAATCTTCCAATAGTGTTGTGAACTTAATCTAAAATTATAAGCGTTAAACTTAAATGGATCAGGTTTTGCAAAATTATGTTCTACTCTTATAAATGAAGAATCAATGCCTTTATTTGAGACTATAAAAATTGCTCTTGCTAAGGTATAGTTAATCGTTGCATTTGTTTTTATTGTTTTATATTCTGACGAAATAGCATCGCTAATTTTAGACTCGTTGTTTATTCCTACATAAACAGGTTTATTTGCTGTGGTAAAACTAAAGGCACTTGATGCTCCGCTCATCGTAATTGTTTTTAATTCTTTTGTCCAATTAGAATTTAAACAAGTAATTTCTAAAGGTACTCCAGTATATAACGAAGGAGCTCCAAATAATTTTTGTTTGACATAAACTACATTTGTATACGGCGCTGATACACCTGAAGTTTTTACAGAGTCGATCGAGAAATGAGGCCAACCTCCATTCATCACCCAGTTATCAAAAAAAGGAACTAAATTTTGACTTGATGATACTTGAAGTAAATCTCTAAATTCTAAACTGTTCATATTCTTATAGGCTTTTTGATTCAGCACATATTTTAAGCCGGTAAAAAAAGCTACATCACCCATGTAAGTTCTTAATGTATGAGCCACATCCGAGCCTTTTTTATAAACATGATCTCCATAAGTGTATTGAT
>JBILCJ010000206.1:0-3746 GCA_044353195.1 Bacteroidia bacterium
AATGGCTCTAAATCCTTTTTCATCTAAGTGAGCAAATTTTAATAAGCCATCATGAACGGTTTTTACTTCGGCTAAATATTTAGCATAATTATACGTCCATTCCAAAAATAATCGTTCGCTGTAACTTGCTAATCCTTCATTCAACCACATGTCTTCTTGCGTTTCACATGTCATTAAATCGCCCCACCAATGATGAGATAATTCATGTGCCATCAGTTGAGATTCGTAGGCAATCGATGTTGCTGCTTGTGGATAAGCAATGTTTGTAGCGTGCTCCATAGCGCCACTCGAAAAAGGCACCAAACAATACCCAATTCGATTCCAAACGTAAGGACCATAATAATTTTCGAAACCTAAGACAGCATCTGGTAAATGTAGGAATCCATTTTTTAAGGCCGTCGTATCGGTTTTACGTGCAGCTAAAACAACGGGGATATTTCCTAGAGCCCCCATGATATTCCAATTGACTTGGGTATAGTCTGCAACAGCCACTGAAGCTAAATAAGAAGGTATTTCTTTAAGCATTTTCCAATGGCGTGTTCGTTTGCTACCAACTTTAACATCTGAAATAAGTTGTCCGTTGCAGAAAGATGTTTTAGATGTGTCCGTAACGATATGAAAATCGTATTGAGATTTTTCAACAAAATTATCAAAACAAGGAAACCAAACTCTTCCATAATTATGCGGTTTGGCACCAAAACCAACTCCCAAATTATACGCGTAATTTCCATTAAACGAAAAGCCTCCCCAACCAGCAGGATCACCTTGTGGAGTACCATGATAATACACAATAACCTGACCAGTGTCAGCAATATTAAAGATAGTGGGAAGATTTATTTTTAATAAGGTATCATTATACCCATAGCTCAATAAAGAAGTGCCATAGGACACACTATCTAAGGTCATTTTTAATAAATCTAACTTCAAACTAGATTGACCATTTATTTTTGGTGTAAATTTTACAACTGTATTCCCTTTTATTTTTTGTCCAACAAAATCTGTAATGTCTAAATTGATCGTGTACTTGAGAATATCTATCGTATCACTTCTTAAATTTTCGGGCGAAAGATATATTGGAGTGGCTGATGCTGAAGCACTTTTAAAAGATTGACATGTATTGATTTGCGCAATAGACAGTCTTGAAATTATGAACAGAAATAAAAAAACAATGGTGTAACGATTCATTTTAACATATTTTATTTAAAGATAAAAAAAATTAAGACTAATGGTTTCATTTTTTAGGATTACAATAATAAAAAGTATAAATTTAATTCCTATATGAACCTCATATCAAATAAAGATTTATATGATTTAGTTAAATCCTTATCTAAATCAGAAAAACGATTCTTAAAACTACATGCGGCGGCCAATAAATTGCCAGTAGAAATCATTTCCTTTTTTGATGATATTGAAAGTGATGTAGACTATACGGCTGAACGGTATAGAAAAAAGGGATATTCAGAAACATTATATGATTTCATACTGAAAACATTGCGATTGTTTTATGCTGGAAACAACGCCTCTTTTTTAATCCGGGATGAGATTACTAATATTTTAAATCTATTTGATAAGGCTCAATACAAGCAATGTAGAAAGATACTGAACAAACAAAAACAAGACGCTTATGCTTATGAACGATTTCATTTTGTACTCGAATTAATTGGGCTTGAAAAGATGTTGATTACTGTTGAGAATCAATTTAATATCCGAAATAATACCTTAGAAAATTTAATTAAAGAAGAAGAAATTGTTATTGCTAAAGCAAAAAACTTTGGTGAATACGCGTTATTATTTTCAAAAATTAATTTGAATACCCGTCAAAAAAATAAAGCAAAAACACAACAGGATTTGAAAGCGATTGCCGCATTTTTAAACTCTCCTCTTCTGAAAAACGAAAAATTAATTCTTAGCAATAAAGCACTTATTATTTATCGTCATTGCCGTTCCATCTTATTTTGCAGGTGTCAAGATAATGAAAGCAGAGAAACGGAATGTCAATTGCTATTAGAGTTAATGGATGAGCATCCAAATTTAATAGAAGAAATGCCGAATCGGTATATCACTACGTTAAATAATTTAATCAATATTGCATTCGAAGAACATAAATTCAAAACCTGCCAACAACGAATAGACATTTTACAAAAAAAAGCAAATCTCCAAGCATTTAATACAACAGAGTTGCAGCTCAAAATAAAAGCACACGTTTTAAATGCACAACTAACTATTTATACCAATACTGGTAATTTTAAGGAAGCTGAAAAAACAGTTCAGGAAATTGAAGCTGTTTTAAAAACCTATAAAGAAAAAATAAATAGCGAAGAAGGTATAGTTTTTGACTACATCATTGGCATCATGTATTTTTATTTTCATGACTATAAAAAAGCCAATATATACATGGCTCGCGTATTAAATCAAAGTAATAAGTTGTTAAGAGAAGATATACAAACATTTGCGAAACTATTAAACATCGGATTGAATTACGAACTTGGTAATTTCAAGCAACTCAATTATATTATTCAAACACTAAAGCAAAATAAAAGTCAGCAAGTTTCACACTTCAAAACAGAAAATTTATTACTCCATTATTATGAAAAACTTTCTGATATTAAAATAAATAAAAAAGAAACGGAACTTGTGATTTTTAAATCATTGAAGAAGGATTTAAAAGAAGTGATGAAAGATTCTCATGAACATAACGTTAACTATTATTTCGAAATCGAATGTTACATTGATTCTAAATTAACTGGTAAAAAAATGAGTCAACTCGTGAGTGAAAAATACAAAAAAGCGTGTTTAAACTAATTTTAAATTACAAATGAAAGCAAGCAATCAACTTTACGATTTAATTAAATCTTTGACGCCTGATGAAGAGCTTCATTTTAAAAATAGTTCATCCATACAACAAGGCGAAAAAAATTATATTAAACTCTATAATTATATAAAAAGTCAAGACGATTATGATGAAGAAGAAGTAAAAAAATATTTTAAACACGAGGTATTTATTCAACATTTAGCGTCAGAAAAAAATCAACTCTTACATCACGTTTTAAAGAGTTTGAGACATTACCGTTATGAAAATAGCATCAGCGCTCAAGTGGATGAAGAAATTAAAAACATTCAAATTCTTTTTAATAAATCGCTCTATAAACAATCCCGAAAACAATTAAGCATCATTAAAAAGAAAGCAAACGACCATGAACTGTTTTATAGTTTATTAGATATCATCGAACTCGAAAAAAGTTTGATTGACATGGAAGCCTATTACGGAGACATCAATTATAAAACGGTTGATGAATTGATTGAAGAAGAAAATACTATATTTTTAAAAATAGAAAATTGCGCTGCATTTGATATCCAACTAGCAAAACTAAACGCTATATCTTCGAAAATAACGACTGCTATTGAAACATCAGACATCAATGATATAAAACAATTACTCACTGACACGAAAAAATTAGCTGCCAATAAAACCATCTTATCCAATAAATCTAAAATCATATACTTATATACCATTGGTTCCTGCAATCGCTTATTAAATAAAATGGATGAGGTGTATAAACTATTTTCTGACCTAATTATTGAAATGGAAAATAATCCAGAAATTATTTCAGAAATGCCAAACTATTACATATTATCACACGGTTCATTAATTCGATATTACGCGATTAATCAACAATACAGCAATGGATTTAAACTAATAGAAAAGCTAAAATCATTGTCGCTGAATAAAATGTTTAAAGCCACAG
>JBILCJ010000245.1:0-2731 GCA_044353195.1 Bacteroidia bacterium
TTGTCTGCAATGGCTTTCTCTGACGCTAATTTTTCTGCCAATGCTTTCTCCGATGCTAACTTCTCTGCGGCTTGTTTGTCTGCAATGGCTTTCTCCGACGCTAATTTGGCGACTAATTCATTTTGAGTTTTAATATTATTATCAACTAAAATGAGTTGACTTTTAGGATAAGATTCTGCCTTTTTTAATTCTGTTGCTTGCTGATAAAACTGTTTTGCTGAACTCCAATCTTTTTTTTGAAATGCTTTATCACCAGATTTGATGAATGACAGATAATTAGTATTGATACTTTTTTGTCTATCAATGGCTTCTTTTTCTAATTGCCTTAATTTTTCAAGCGCAGCTAATGACTTAGTGAAATATTCCTCGTCATAATCAAAAATATTTTTGATTGTATCATATTTAATTTTGACGATAGGTTGATTTAAAATTGAATAATCTACCTCTGGATTTTGTTCAAATAAAATAATTCCAGGAATATCAAATCGACTAACTCCTTTACTTTGAGAAGGCACAAATTTGGTTGAAACTTGGAAATTTTTACTACACAATCCCTTCTTTGTGACAATAATGGTAAAATTACCATCTGGAGGAACTTGAAAACCAAACTCACCGTCATCTTCGGTAATAATTTGTGAAATTTGTTTTGCCCCATTCATTAACGTTACAGAAGCACCTTCCAAATCCACCCCGTTTTGTTCTACTCTACCCGTTAAGGATAAAAACCAATTTTGAGCTAATCCTAAAAAAGAACATACGATAATAAAATAAGTAGTCAGGAATATGCGTTTCATGAATAACAAAATGTAATTTTGTGTAAGAAACAAAATTAACAAAAAAAAATAAATACTTCGAGATTACAGTGATTCACAATCAACATATTATAAACACTAGTTTTTGGGAGCATGAAACCTATTTCAACAACATTGACTTAATTATAGTTGGCAGCGGCATTGTTGGTTTAAGTGCGGCCATTTCATATAAAGAAAAATTTAAAAAAGCAAAGGTTTTAGTGCTAGAACGTGGCATATTACCTACCGGCGCAAGTACAAAAAATGCTGGCTTCGCCTGTTTTGGTAGTATTAGCGAATTATCATCAGATATAAAAAAAACATCTACCGATTTAGTGTTTCAAACTATTGAAATGAGACTAAAAGGATTAGAATTATTACGCAAACGATTAGGCGATAAAGCCATTGATTACAAACAATTCGGTGGCTACGAATTATTTGATAATCACACTCAGTTTGAAAATTGCGTGGAAGATATTGAATTCTTCAATAGAGAACTATTTCATTTAACAAAACAAAAACAAACATACCGAGTCGATCCTAACAAAATAAAATCATGTGGATTTCATTCTATCAAAGGCTTAATTAAAAATACCCAAGAAGGACAAATTGATACTGGCAAAATGATGGTATCGCTTTCAGCTTTGGCTATAGAAAAAGGCGTAATGATTCTCAATGGCATGGATGTTAAAAAAATTGAAGATTCTTCGACTGGTGTTCGTCTTAAAACGTCAATGGGAAACATTCAAAGTAAAAAGGCAATCATTGCTACAAATGGATTTGCAAGTGAATTATTAAAACTTAAAGATATAAAGCCTGCAAGAGCTCAAGTGCTCATTACAAAGCCAATTCCTAATTTAAAGATAAATGGAACTTTTCATTACAACGAAGGATTTGTTTATTTTAGAAATATAAATAACAGAATATTATTGGGCGGTGGAAGAAATCTCGATATAAAAAATGAAACAACTAGCAATTTTGAACTAAATACAAAGATTCAAAATTATTTAACTCAATTTTTAAAACAAACTATTTTGCCAAACCAAAACATTGAGATTGACCAACGTTGGACTGGTATAATGGGTATTGGCAATGAAAAAATGCCGATTATTCAATCTGTTTCAAAACATGTAGTTTGCGCTGTGCGAATGGGTGGTATGGGTGTTGCTATAGGTAGTTTGGTTGGCCAATTAGCAGTAAAGAAATTAATCGACTAACCTATTTAATAAACAATCCATTATTCAAACTTGTTATAAAAAGAAAAAGCTTCACATATGTGAAGCTTTTTCTTTTTACCATTATAAATTTAACAATTAGTTTACTAAAGCTTTAAAATCAGCATTCTCTTTTAATTTAATAAATTCAGCGTCATCTTTAGCCGCAGACTTTAAACTACCATCTTTTTCGATAGCAGCTTTTAAATTTGAAACTACGTTTGATGCATTAGCTGAACGTGCCGCAGCAACTGCTTTTAAATAAGATGCCATTGCCATATCTTTATCATTACTTGCATCTAATGTTGTAGCAACAGACGCTGCATTTCCATTTAATAATTCTGCTAACGCTTTATTAAAATCATTAGAAGATCCAAAATTAGAAACTGCATCAGCATATTTACCATCACGAATATTTAAAATTCCTTTGTTGTAATTAACCTCAGTACCAGCACCATTTGCTTTGTTGTAGTAATCCATAGCTTTTTTACGGTCGCCTGATTTTGCTGCCATAATTCCTAAATGATTCATTACAATTGGATTTCCGTTTGCTGTTTTTTCTGCACGATTAAATGCTTCTGAAGCTTCTGTTACTTTATTTTGAGATAATAATGCAACACCTAAATTATTAGATGTTCTCCAATCGCTAGCAAAGTTTTTTTCTGCTGCTTTGTAAATCATCACTTTATTATTTAAATCTGTAGTTAAGTTAGCTGCATATAATAA
>JBILCJ010000246.1:0-2713 GCA_044353195.1 Bacteroidia bacterium
TCCTTCATCTAATTGAAAATCTTTAGCACCTTCGTTTGATGTTAATGCCAAAAGAATCGTCCACTTGCCATCAAATTGTAAAAATGGCTTCACAGAATCGCTACCCATATAAGGTGCAACCGTTATCGCATCAGCATGTAAACGATTAAAAAATGCTTTTGCATACATGCTTGATGTATTTCCAATATCTCCTCGTTTGGCATCAGCAATCAAAAAATGTGTTGGATAATCTGCTTTAATGTATTTAATGGTTTTTTCCATGCTAGTGAGTCCACTTAAACCATAGGCTTCAAAAAAAGCGGTGTTTGGTTTAAATGCCACACAATAAGGTGCAGTAGCATCAATCAGTTGGCGACAAAATTCGAAAATAGGATCTTCTTCATCCAATAAATGTGTTGGTATTTTTTCGATGTCTGGATCTAAGCCCACACATAAAAACGTTTTTTTTGTTTTGATTTCCGAAATTAATTCTTCTCTTGTCATACCTTATATTCATTAATGATACAGATACAAATGTAATTTTTTTGAATAAAAATAACTATGATTAAAACACTTAATTTGGTTTTGTTTTAAACATTGACCTTAAAAAAACAAATGGCCTAAAACAAGAAAAAAAGCCTTTCAGCTTTTTTTCTTTGTGTTTTTATAAAATTTGAAAATGAGCTTATGCTGTTTGTCCTTTTAAAACAGCTGCCATTACTTTACCAATTTCTGCTGGGCTATCCACAACGTGGATACCACACTCGCGCATAATTTCCATTTTTGCTTGAGCTGTATCATCATGTCCGCCAACAATTGCACCAGCGTGACCCATTGTACGACCTTTTGGAGCTGTTTGACCTGCAATAAAACCAACAACTGGTTTTTTATTTCCGTTTGCTTTAATCCAGCGAGCTGCATCCGCTTCGTAGCTTCCACCAATTTCGCCAATCATAACAATCGCATCCGTTTCTGGGTCGTTCATTAATAATTCAATCGCATCGCGTGTTGGAGTTCCAATAATTGGATCGCCACCAATACCAATTGCTGTACTTACTCCTAAACCAGCTTTAGCAACTTGGTCAGCAGCTTCGTAAGTTAATGTTCCTGATTTTGAAACAATACCTACTCTACCTTTTACAAATACAAAACCTGGCATGATACCAACTTTTGCTTCACCTGCCGTAATAACTCCCGGACAGTTAGGCCCGATTAAACGACATGCTTTTCCTTTTAAATATTCTTTTGTCAAAATCATATCCTTAACTGGGATACCTTCTGTAATACAAATAATAACTTTGATACCTGCATCAGCAGCTTCCATTATAGCATCAGCAGCAAATGCAGCTGGTACAAAAATAATAGATGTATCTGCTCCTGCTTTTTCTACAGCGTCTTTCACTGTATTAAAAACGGGTCTTTCTAAATGTGTTGTACCACCTTTACCTGGCGTAACTCCACCCACAACGTTAGTACCGTATTCTATCATTTGAGTAGCGTGAAAAGTACCTTCGCCACCTGTAAAACCTTGAACAATTACTTTTGAATTTTTTCCGACTAAAACGCCCATTTTTTGAAATTTTGAATGTTAATTTATGAATGTTGAATGATAAGCTCAATTTGTGGTGCCAATTTACACATAATTTTTATTTTAACGCAACAAATTCTTTTTTTATTGAATTGGATGAATTTTCAGATGACATGTATGATTAAGCCATATTCTTTAGATGTGGGCGTTCCCTGCGGGTCAGGCTTTGCGTTGCAATCTTTTTTCGTACCTCAAAAAGGATTTCCACTGCAATCCTTAACGCAAAGTTAAACCCGCGTTAGGGATAGAATGGAAAGCCCACAGCTTTGACGAAGGAAAAGCGAGGACTTGGAATGATAGCCCGACCCTTTAGGGAACGCCCAAAAAATCAAAAATAATATTAGCTAAACAGGAATTAGGCTGAACACACAATAAATGATAACTTTGCGGTTGAAAATTAAACAATGGCAAACTACACTTTAAATAATGATACGATTGCAGCATTGGCTACCCCACATGGTTTTGGTGCTATTGCAGTCATTCGTTTAAGCGGAAAAGAAGCCATTGCCATTACTGAAAGCGTATTTTTTACCAAAACATTAAAGCCAAAGCCATTGCACACCAAAGCCAGTCATACGGCTCATTTTGGTGTGATAGCGGATAAAGACCTTATAATTGACGAAGTACTTGTTACTCTATTTAAAGCTCCAACAACGTATACGGGCGAAGAAATTGTGGAAATATCGTGCCACGGCTCGGTATTTATACAACAACAAATTTTACAACTATTATTTAAACAAGGCGCACGACCTGCGCAAGCTGGCGAATTTACCTTACGTGCTTTTTTAAACGGAAAATTAGATTTAAGCCAAGCCGAAGCTGTTGCTGATTTAATTGCGAGTAATTCGGCCTCATCGCACCAAGTGGCTATGCAACACATGCGTGGCGGATTTAGCAGTAAAATTGCTGTGTTGAGAGAAAACCTTTTGAACTTTGCCTCGTTAATTGAATTGGAATTAGATTTTAGCGAAGAGGATGTTGAGTTTGCAGACAGAAGTGATTTAAAAAAACTAGTACACACCATCTTAACCATTATTGAAAAATTAATATTGAGTTTTGATTTGGGTAATGTGATTAAACACGGCGTACCTGTTGCCATTGTTGGGAAACCCAACGCTGGAAAATCAACTTTATTAAACGTGTTGC
>JBILCJ010000214.1:0-3587 GCA_044353195.1 Bacteroidia bacterium
AGTATTGGCGCTAAAAAAGCGAAATTATTATCTAATCATCCTACTAATTCTTATAAGTTAGTAGGCGAAAAAAGCGTTGAAAAAATTGAAATATTAAACGCTGAAGATTTTTGGTCTAATTCAAAATATTTAGTCATTACTATCGAGCAATAATTAAATTTTTGACCTTTAAAAAAAAGCCATTTGTATTACAAATGGCTTTTTTTATATTAATGATTTAGTACTTTAATTATTTTTTCTGCAATTATTTTCCCCATTTTAAAATTCGATTCATGTGTCCAACCTGCAATATGTGGAGTTAGGATAACATTTTCACTCTGTATTAAATACTGCATAGGTTCAGGTATTTTACTTAAATCCATGTTTTCAAATGACGTACTTTCGTATTCTAAAACATCTAAACATGCGCCTCTTACTTTGCCACTTTTCAAATGTTTTACTAAATCATCAGTGTTTAAACAGTTTCCACGGGCAGTATTAATGATGTATATATTTTTTCTAAATGAATTAATAAAATCATCATTAATCATATGAGTTGTTTCTTCAGTTAAAGGTGTGTGTAAGCTTATAATATCAGCTTCTTGTTGTATTGTTTCTAGCGTTGATTCAATGATAGTATCAGTCCCAAAATGTTGTTTGTATTTATCAAAGACTAAAATTTTACAGCCAAAACCTTGTAAACGTTTTACGAATTCTGAACCCATATTTCCGTAACCAATCACACCAATCGTTTTGTCTTTTATTTCAAAACCTCTGTTTTCAGCTCTTTTCCAAATACCTTGCCTTACTTCCGTGTCCGCTATTTTTAGCCTATTCAGTAGCATTAATAACATTCCTAGGGCATGTTCTGCTACAGCGTCTCGATTTCCTTCTGGAGCGTGAACACATCTAATTCCTTTTGATTGCGCGTAATCAACATCTATGTTTTCCATGCCAGCACCAACTCTTCCAATACAGGTTAATTTTGGGCAGGTGTCAATTATTTCTTTCGTTATTTTGAATTTACTTCTAATAACAACAGCATCGTAATTTGGCATTAACTTAATGAGATCTTCTTTTGTTTTATCCCAAAATAAATCGCAGTCAAATCCAGCAGAAAGTAAAGTTTCGTGTAATACCGAATGGTTAGAATCGATGCAGAGTATTTTTTTTGACATACTAATAAACTATCTTAAGTGTTATGTGTTTATAGTGTAAATGTAAAATAATATAAATTACCTTAACACAATTTTAGTTTAAATTTACAGTTAATTATATCTCACACTTATTAAAAATGCAACGATGATTAATAACACATCAATACTGATAAATTCAACATTAAAAAAAGCAATTCATGTTTTAATATTGTGTTTATTTGTTTTTTTAAATACACATTGTCAAACTAACACAACTATTAAACAGCAACCCCGTCCAACTATGAAACTAAATAAACTTACAGACCAAGAACAATTTGTTATTTTACATAAAGGTACCGATGCGCCCTATACAGGAAAATATACAGACGAAGAGAGAATAGGAACTTATTATTGCAGACAATGTAATGCTCCATTATATAAATCAGAATCAAAATTTCATTCTAATTGTGGTTGGCCAAGTTTTGATGATGAAATCAAAGGCGCTGTGAAAAGAGTACCTGATACGGATGGAAGAAGGATTGAGATTGTTTGTAGTTCATGTGAGGGTCATTTAGGACATGTATTTACGGGAGAAAAATTTACTGAAAAAAATACAAGACATTGCGTGAATTCAACATCTATGGTGTTTAAAGAAGAGTTAAATGAATCAAGTTCTTCAATAACAGGAAAAGCTATTTTTGCTGGTGGTTGTTTTTGGGGAGTTGAATATTATTTTCAACACGCAAAAGGTGTGACAGCTACAACAGTTGGGTATATTGGCGGACATACCGAAAATCCTACCTATAAAGAAGTGTGTGGACATCAAACAGGTCACATTGAAGCGATGGAAGTGGAGTTTAATTCTTCTGAAACTAATTTCGAGGAATTAGCAAAATTGTTTTTTGAAATTCATGATCCAACGCAAGCCAACGGACAAGGGCCAGATATAGGTCCACAATATCTTTCTGTTATTTTTTACATGGACGATGCACAACTAAAAACATCTGAAAAACTAATTGCAGTGCTTAAATCAAAAGGATATCAAGTTGTAACTCAACTCAAAAAAGCAACACGTTTTTGGCCTGCAGAAGATTATCACCAGCAATATTATGAGCACAAAGGTTCTGAACCATATTGTCACAAAAAAGTGAACCGTTTCTAGAAACTTTTTAATGTGTATGTTTGCAATCTAAATTTATTACTTGCAAAAAAAGAAAGTCATAGTTTCAGTTATTAATGATTTAGTTACCGATCAAAGAGTGGCTAGAACATGTTCTGTTTTAATGGAATGTAATTATGAGGTTTTATTAATTGGAAGGGTTCAAAAAAAATCTAAACCATTAGAAGTTAGATTATACGATTGCAAACGAATGAAATTACTTTTTGAAAGTGGTATTTTATTTTATTTGTTTTTTGATATCCGTTTATTTTTCGTTTTACTCTTTACAAAAGCAGATGTTTTATTTGCCAATGATTTAGATACCTTGTTACCAAATTATCTAGTTTCTAAACTTAAAGGCATTCCTTTGATATATGATAGTCACGAGATTTTTTGCGAAGTCCCTGAATTAATTGCACATCCTTTCAAAAAACGAGTTTGGGAATCACTTGAAAAATGGATTGTTCCAAAATTGAAACAAGCTATTACAGTTAACGAAAGTATTGCTACTTACTTTTTTGAAAAGTATCAAACACCCTTTATTTTTGTCAGAAACATACCAAATTATGCGCCATTAGTAACACCTAAATCAAGAATAGAATTAGGATTACCAAATGACAAACACATAGTAATTTTACAAGGTGCAGGAATCAATGTGCAAAGAGGTGCAGAAGAATTAGTGGCTTCTTTTCAATTTTTAACTAGCGATTATATTTTATTAATAATTGGAAGTGGTGATGTTATTCAACAATTAAAATCAGATGTCGTAAAATTGAAATTGAGTGAAAAAGTGATCTTCTTTGATAAAATGAGCGCTTCCGATTTAAGGCAATACACTATCAATGCCAACTTAGGTATTACAATTGATAAAGACACGAATATGAATTATCATTTTAGCTTACCTAATAAAGTATTTGATTACATTCATGCTGGTATTCCTTTGTTAACTAGTAAATTACCTGAAATTTTAAACATAGTAACAACGTATCAAATTGGTATTTCAATTGATAATCATCATCCAGAGCATATTGCAAAAAAAATCAATGAGTGCATTACAAGTGAACATTATTCAACTTACCGACAAAACACCAAAAAGGCTGCTTTAGACTATAATTGGGAAACGGAAAAACAAAAATTAATGAAGTTGATTCAAGACATAAATTAATGGTTTCGTTTACTATATTACCAATACTTTACTTTTATTGACTGATTATTAGGTTAGTCTTTTAAAACTCTGTACCTTTGACTACTTGAAACGGAAACAACATCATTCTCTTTATAGATTAATATCAATTTAATCTGCTATTTCGAGT
>JBILCJ010000130.1:0-6352 GCA_044353195.1 Bacteroidia bacterium
TATTAGACGCCTTAACAAAAAAAGGTTACGAAAGTCCGTCACCAATACAAGAAAAAGCAATTCCACCTATTTTATTAGGAAAAGATATATTTGGCTGCGCACAAACCGGAACAGGTAAAACAGCCGCTTTTGCATTACCGATTTTACAATTAATGAATGCCAATAAGACGCCTAATAAGCGTCGCGAAATAAAAGCCTTAATACTTGCACCAACGAGAGAATTAGCCTCTCAAATCAGCGAAAACTTTAAAGAATACGGATCTAATTTAGGATTTGTTCATCATACTATTTTTGGTGGAGTTTCTCAATTTCATCAAGTAGAAGCAATTAGAAAAGGAGTTGATATTTTAATCGCAACACCAGGACGATTATTAGATTTAATGAATCAAGGTATTGTTAAGTTGGGTGGAATAGAATATTTTGTTTTGGATGAAGCGGACAGAATGTTAGACATGGGTTTTATTAATGACATAAAAAAAGTAATTGCCAAATTGCCTGTGAAACGTCAAACCATGTTTTTTTCTGCAACCGCAGCGCCAAACATTATGAAGCTTGCCAACACGATTTTAAAAAATCCGGTTAGTGTGGCTGTAAATCCAGTTTCTTCAACGGCAACACTTATTAAACAAACTGTTTATTTTGTTCAAAAAACTAAAAAAACAGATTTACTAAAACACATCATTAAAACAGAAAAAATTAATCATGTGTTGATTTTTACCAGAACCAAACATGGTGCTGATAAAGTTGCCAAAGCCTTAAATGCATTTAATATTAAAGCTGAAGCGATTCACGGAAATAAATCTCAAAACAATAGAGAGCGCGCTTTAAAAGGGTTTAAAGACAGAACCTTGCAAGTTTTGGTTGCTACCGATATAGCTTCTCGCGGCATAGACGTTGATAAATTAACGCATGTTATTAATTTTGAAATTCCTGAACAAGCTGAAACGTATGTTCACCGAATAGGAAGAACGGGTAGGGCAGGCGAAAAAGGAGAAGCCATTTCTTTTTGTTCGCATGAAGAATTACCGTACTTCAAACAAATCCAAAAACTAATTCAAAAAGAAATTGAGGTTGTAAAAAAACATCCATTTAGTTAAACTATTTTGCAGTAATTTTATCGCGTGGAAAAACACTTAACACATCCTGTATTTAAAATTATTTCAAGCTGCGCCAACCAATTAGGTGTTGAGGCCTTTGTTATTGGGGGATTTGTTCGTGATTTATTTTTGAATAGAGAAAGCAAAGATATTGATGTGGTTACTTTGGGTAAAGGCATCGAACTTGCCGAACTTGTTCATCAACAATTACCTGATTCTTATTTATCTGTATTTAAAAATTTTGGGACCGCTCAAGTTAAATTCCATGATTTAGAAATTGAATTTGTGGGTGCTCGCAAAGAATCGTACAATCACAATTCGCGAAAACCAACAGTAGAAACAGGCAGTTTAAAAGATGATCAAGATAGACGTGATTTCACGATTAATGCTTTAGCTATTGGATTAACAGAAGCCAATTTCGGGAAATTATTAGATCCATTTCAGGGGGTGCTTGATATTGAGCGTAAAATTATTAAAACGCCGCTTCAACCTGATATTACCTATAGCGATGATCCTTTAAGAATGTTGAGAGCAATTCGTTTTGCAACCCAATTAGGATTTACAATCGAAGAAAAATCGTTTGAAGCTATTACCAAAAATAAGAAAAGAATTGATATTGTTTCAAAAGAGCGAATTGCAGATGAACTCAACAAAATTATTCTCTCTCCAATTCCTTCGGTAGGATTTAAACTATTGTTTGATTGCGGTTTATTGCATTTAATTTTTCCAGAAATGGTTAAGTTATACGGCGTTGAAACAGTAAATGGAAAATCTCATAAAGATAATTTTTATCACACGCTTGAAGTGCTTGATAATGTTTCTAAAATGAGTGATAACTTATGGTTGCGTTGGGCAGCTATTTTACACGATATTGCTAAACCTAATACAAAGCGATTTGAACCTGACCACGGTTGGACATTTCATGGACATGAAGACAAAGGTGCAAGAATGGTTCCAAAGATTTTTGAAAATCTTCGCTTGCCCTTGAATGAAAAAATGAAATACGTTCAAAAATTGGTATTACTTCATTTAAGACCAATTGTTTTAGCGAAAACAGAAATTAGTGATAGTGCTGTTCGCCGTGTATTATTTGAAGCAGGCGATGATGTGGATGATTTAATGAAACTATGTCAAGCAGATATTACCACAAAAAATCCCAATAAAGTAAAGCGTTATTTACAAAATTTCGAAATTGTAAAAACAAAGTTGAAAGAAATAGAAGAAAAAGACCATATTCGAAATTGGCAACCTCCTGTAAGCGGCGAAGAAATCATGTCGTTATTTAATTTACCACCTTCTAAAACGGTTGGTGATTTGAAAAATGCATTGAAAGATGCTATTTTAGATGGGGTTATATCAAATGATAAGGCCGAAGCGCTTATTTTTTTGAGTGCTAAGATGAAAGAAATTCAACACTAAAATAGTATTCTTTTCAACAAATTAACAGTTTTCATCTTAAAATTGTGGAAAACCGGACTCAAAAAACAGGTTTATTTTTCATACATTTGCCGAACTAAATACAAATTAAATTCTTTAATATAATGAACGAAATAGGATTAAAGGCAAATGATTTTTCAATTGCTGAATTAGGATTAGAAAATGTAGAAATGGCTTATTGGAATCTTCATCCATCTGAATTGGTTGAAGAAACAATTATCCGCGGACAAGGTGAATTAACA
The DNA here is from genome assembly GCA_044353195.1 of Bacteroidia bacterium. GTDB lineage: Bacteria > Bacteroidota > Bacteroidia > B-17B0 > Aurantibacillaceae > UBA4416. Next base: position 2,777 of record JBILCJ010000130.1, read on the forward strand.
GACGTTGGTGCTTTAGCCATTGATACTGGGGAATTTACAGGACGTTCTCCAAAAGATAAATATGTAGTGTATGATGAAAATACAAAAGATAGCGTTTGGTGGGGAGATGTAAATAACCGTTTTGAATCTGATAAATTTGATGCTTTACACAATCGCATGTTAGCGTATTTGGGTAGCAAAGAAGTTTGGATTAGAGATTCTTACGCATGTGCTGATCCTACTTTCCGCATTAATATTCGTGTGGTAACAGAAACACCTTGGGCAAATTTATTCGCATCCAATTTGTTTTTACGTCCAACAGAAGACGAAATTAAAACATTTAAACACGATTGGGTTATTTTAAATGCCCCTGGTTTTATGGCTAATCCAAAGATTGATGGAACTCGTCAACATAATTTTGCCATCATTAATTTCACTAAAAAAACAATTTTAATTGGTGGAACAGCGTATACTGGAGAAATTAAAAAATCAATTTTCTCAGTATTAAATTACATTTTACCACACGAAAAAAATGTATTATCAATGCATTGTTCAGCAAACATTGGTAAAGATGGCGATACAGCTATTTTCTTTGGTTTATCAGGAACAGGAAAAACAACTTTATCTGCTGATCCTACGCGTAAATTAATTGGTGATGACGAACATGGTTGGGCGGATAGTTCAGTGTTTAACTTTGAAGGTGGTTGCTATGCAAAATGCGTTGATTTAACTGCTGAAAAAGAGCCTCAAATCTTTAATGCGATTAAATTTGGTTCATTATTAGAAAATATTAATTATTACGAAGGATCAACTACAGTTAATTACGCTGATATTTCTCGTACAGAAAATACACGTGTGAGTTATCCAGCTAATTATATTGATAATGCTGTTACTCCAGCAATTGGGGATGTTCCAAAAAATATTTTCTTTTTAACAGCTGATGCATTTGGCGTTTTACCTCCAATTTCTAAGTTAACAACTGGACAAGCGATGTATAATTTTATTTCAGGTTACACGGCTAAAGTTGCAGGTACTGAAATGGGAATTACGGAACCAACAACAACGTTCTCTGCTTGTTTTGGAAAAGCATTTTTACCATTACACCCAACAAAATATGCTGAGTTATTAGGCGAAAAATTAAAAAAAGGAAATGTAAATGTATGGTTACTCAACACAGGTTGGGTAGGAGGAAGCTACGGTGTAGGTAGTCGTATTAAATTATCTTACACGCGTGCATTAATTACTGCTGCTTTAACTGGCGAATTAGATAAAGTAGAAATGGGAGTAACCAATTATTTTGGATTACAATTCCCTAAAACATGTAAAGATGTTCCTTCTGAAATTTTAGATCCTCGTAATTCATGGGCTGATAAAGCGGCTTATGATGCTAAGGCTAAAAATTTAGCAGAGCAATTCATTAAAAACTTTGATCAATATGCTTCTGCAGCTAATGAAGAAATTTTAGCAGCGGCTCCAAAAGTGGCGCAAGAAGCATAAGTAAATACTATAACCACATCAAAAACCCTTAAATAATAACTGTTTAAGGGTTTTTGTTTTTTATACCAATAAGACTATGACATTGATTGAACAATATAATTTACACAATGATTTTGGCAAAACCATCGGAATGCATTTTGAAATCATTGAACCTGGATTGGTTCATTATTTTTTATCAATCAAACAAAAACATTTAGCTACTCCTTTAGCTGCTCATGGTGGTGTTATTTCGTCTTTAATGGACGGTTTATTGGGTGTTACAGCTTTATCGGTAGTTGAAAAAGAAAACAAAATTGTTTCAACCATTGAGTTTAAAATAAATTTTTTATCGCCTGCTTTTATTCACGACGATTTGCAGGGTATTGGAAAAGTGGAGCAAAAAGGGAATCGTTTAATTGTGGTGAGTGGTGATATTTTTTGTGTAAACAGAGGAAATGTTTTAATCGCAAAATCGATTGGAACCTTTAATGCCTATGCAGCTGAAAAAGCTGGCTTTAAAATTTAAGAACATTCATTAAATTTTCCAAGCAGCGCGCTTTAATCGGTCGTTGATAGCTATTCCTAAATGCATAGTTGGCAAGTAATCAGCGATAATCACATCAATATCCATCTCGTCAAATTCACGCAAATAATTAAATAAATTAACGGCAGCTTCTGTGTAATTTTCTTGAACAGATAAATTTTTTACAATGGTATTTTTATTGGCCTGAACGTATTTTCCAAATACCAATGCGCCAATCTTTTTATCGTTATGTGTTTTTTCTAATTCAGCTAAATCACCAATAAACAAAGGAACTTTCGGAGCATAATGACTTTTTAATTGTCCAGGCGCTTTTGGATTTGAGGATTGATTTAATTCAATAGTAAGGTCTCCAATAACATGTTCAATATCAGAAACGGATAAACCACCTAAACGATAAATAATAATTTGTCCATCTTCTTCGCCAACAATAGTACTTTCCAATCCAACTTCACATGCTCCGCCATCCAATATGTAAGGGATTTTCGAACCCAATTGTTTATCAACATGCATTGCTTTGGTTGGACTGATATATCCAAACGGATTAGCGCTGGGTGCAGCTAATGGAAATGAGATCGATTTTAATAAATCTAATGTTAAGGAATGATTTGGAATACGCACCCCAACTCTGTCTAAACCTGATGTCACTAAATCAGAAATAGTTTTTTGCTTTGGCAATAATAGTGTTAAAGGACCAGGCCAAAAAACGTTAGCTAATTCCAATAATTTTGGATGAATATCAGAAACAAATTTCCTCACTTCGTCAATATGATGTGTGTGAACAATCAATGGATCGAAGGTTGGACGGTTCTTAGCTTCAAAAATTTTTGCAATAGCACTATCGTTAAAAGCATTGGCAGCTAAGCCATATACAGTTTCAGTTGGAATACCAACAACTTCATTAGATTCTAAAAACTGTTTAGCAATTTGTATGTCGTTACCTATTTGAGCCACAGTGTAAATATAAGGTAATTTTATAATTTAGTTTTTGTATTTTTAAAGTCTTTAAATAAGCATACATTTATCCTATGAAAATATCTTACAATTGGTTAAAAACCCTCATAAATATTGATTTAACGCCGCAACAAATTGATGAATACTTAACGTCTTCCGGTTTAGAAGTGGAAGGAATAGAAGCTTTCGAAACGATTAAAGGTGGTTTAAAAGGAGTTGTAATTGGTGAAGTAATTGAAAAAGAAAAACATCCTGATGCTGATAAATTAAGTATCACAAAAGTAGATGTAGGAGGTCCTGAACTTTTAAATATTGTGTGTGGGGCGCCAAATGTGGAAGCTGGACAAAAAGTATTAGTAGCAACCATTGGTGCAAAATTATATCCTACAACAGGCGAACCATTTGAAATTAAAAAATCAAAAATTAGAGGACAAGCTAGTGAGGGAATGATTTGTGCTGAAGATGAAATTGGTTTAGGAGCAAGTCATGATGGTATTTTAATTTTACCAAGCGACGCAGTTGTTGGAACGCTAGCAGCACAATTTTTTAACTTACAAGAAGATGCAGTTCTAGAAATTGGTTTAACACCTAATAGAGCGGATGCAGCTTCGCATTATGGAGTTGCC
>JBILCJ010000071.1:0-9942 GCA_044353195.1 Bacteroidia bacterium
CTGGAATTTCTTTATCACCTGATTTAAATTCAGAGTAGCCTAATGTTAAAGCTCCACTGTATTTATAGTTGATATTGTAATTATTAATGGTTCTTAATCCCCAGCTTCCATAACTATAGATATCTCCACGTATTGTCATATCAGTTTTATCATTAATTCCCCAATAAAACCCTCCATCTTTTAAATAAAAACCAAGATTATCACTATTGCCATAAAATGGAATCATTATTCCAGAGTGTCTTTTCTTTGTATTAGGAATATATCCAAATGGCAAACCTAATGGGGTTGGAACGCCTCCTATTTCTAAATATAAAGGACCAGTTACAATTTTATCATCGGGGATTATTTTAGCCTTGTTTGTTTTAAACATGGTGCGTGAATCTTCAAATTGGCAAGGAATGCAACTCAATTTACTAAAATAAGTGACGTTGTTACTGTCCTTTTTAACTTCTTTACCTCTTAAGATAAGATCTCCTTCTTTTGTGATGATATCGAATATTTTCCCTTTTTTTGTTTTTAAATTATAAATCATTTTTCGGCAACTAGATTCCTTATCACCGTCACTGAATACTGGGTTTCCAATTTCATTGCCTAAACTATCTTTCCTTCCAAATGCAGTAATTGTATTTTTTGTGTTATCAATTTCAAAGAATTCAGCTTTTAGCTCTGTTTCTTCGTATTTAACATAAGCATCTCCAAATAAAAATATTTTTCTTCCTTCTGTTTCGTATCTAATTGAGTCACGTGCATTATATATTATACGATTTTCTAACGACTCATCATCATTAATAGAATCAACCGTAACTCTTTTTGTGGTGTCTTTTGGTAATTGTTGTGGAATAGGAGTAACATCTTTTGATTTAGGCTGTTGACTATTTTTTTTCACGTTATTTTGAGAAAAACAAGCCAAGTCAGTTATTAACAATAACATCAGTAAAACAAATATGCGTTTATGCGAAATAATACAATCTAGGGTTTAAATTTACTAATCTGTAAAGCTAACAATATCATTATTAAATGTCTAAATTTTTTAAATATTCAGTGCTAAAAAAATATAATTTATTTTTTACCCTTTTCGTGTTATTTATATTTTTTAGTTCATTTACTAAGGCAAAGGATGAACCCAAACATAAAGTTAAAACGGTCGTTATTGATGCAGGACATGGTGGCAAAGACCCAGGTTGCAGTGGCCACATTCATAATGAAAAAACAGTGGCGTTGGCTGTTGCATTAAAATTAGGAAAGTACATAGAAGAACATATTAAAGATGTTCGTGTCATTTATACTAGAAAAACTGATGTTTTTGTTGATTTAGAAGATAGAGCAAAAATTGCCAACGATAATAATGCTGATTTATTTATCTCAATTCATTGTAATGCAGCAGGAAAGCCAGTATTGATTAAAGATAAAGTTACAGGTAAAATGCGACCTAAAACCTATAAAAATAAAAAAGGTAAAGTGGTGGTTGTTGAAACTTCTAATCCAGAGCCTTATGGTTCAGAAACGTATGTTATGGGTTTGAAAAATGAGGAAGGGAAAATGAAGGTTGCACAAAGAGAAAATTCAGTTATTTTACTAGAAGATAATTATGAATCCAAATACCAAGGTTTCGATCCGGATAGTCAAGAAAGCTATATTATTATGAGTAATTATACATCTGCCTATGTATTACAAAGTGCTGGTTTGGCAATGAAAATTCAGGAAGAATATTCAAAAAAAGCTAGTCGTGTTAATAAAGGCGTTCATCGCCAAAGTATTTGGGTATTATGGAGAACTGGAATGCCAAGTGTTTTAACCGAAATAGGTTATCTAACAAATCCACAAGAAGAATTATTTTTAGGTTCTGATAAAGGTCAAACTTATATGGCAGCATGTTTGTTTAGAGCTTTCAGAAAATATAAGGATGAAGTGGAAGGTCGTAAATTGGTTTATGATGACGAATTTGAAAATCAAAAACCTTTAGAAAAAGAAGTTCATATTTCTTATAAAGAACAAATTCCTAATCAAACAGAAGCCGATAACACTATAGATAAGTCGTCAAAACGTGATACTAATGTTGTAAAAGCTCAAGTAATTTCAGATAATGCAGTTGCTAACGAGGTTGTTAATCAATTAAATAATGCTTTAGATGATGAAGCGTATAAACAAAAAAAATACAGACAATTAGTGGTTTTGGCTGATTTAAATTTTAGAAATAAAAATTATAGTGATGCTAAATCGTTTTATAATCAAGCTATTAAACTTAATATAACAGACGACTTATATCCGTCTAAGAGAATAAAAAGTCTTGATTCTATTGAAAATATAATTAAAAATGAAGGAGTTTCCACTATTGAAATGATTCAGCCTCCTACTAAAAAAGAACAAATCGTTTTTAAAGTTCAATTTGCAAGTAGCGAAAAAGAAATGGATTATAAAACTACGTATACTCAACTAAAAGACCTTTCATTTTATAAAGTTGGACAAGTATTTAAATATACATCTGGTCAATTTCAAACGTTTGAAGAGGCAACTCAGCGTCAAATAGAATTGAGAGACTTAGGTTTTAAAGATTGTTTTGTTGTTGCTTTTAAAGAAGGCTTAAGAATGGATATAACGGAAGCGAAAAAAATTGTTGGAACAAACTAATTTTATTCAATTACTATTCTAAAATTGTACTTTTTCTAATTGACTGCAAACACGCTCAAGTAACATCGTTATAATGCGCTTTGTGACTTCCTTTTTATTTTGATTATAGAACGTAATTTCTTCATGCGTGAAATGACCAATAATTACGCCAAATAACATTTGTTTTTGTTGAATGTTATTTTTGAAGATGTCATGAATACGTTCAATTTTTTTTGTTTCAGTTAGGTTTTTTACAATGACTTTGTGTTCAGCCAAGAAATTATTAATGAGTGCTAAAATTATTTCGTTTTGTAATTTTAAAATTGGACGAAGACTTACACTTTGAAAAATTTCTAAATCAGTTGATTTTGTGTTGTCGATGTCTATTTTTGGACGAATACTTTTTAAAAGAGTAGATCTGTTATTCATTAAGCTAAGGTATTCAAAATTATGAATAAATCTGGTTTAATTTAACCTTGTTGAAATACAAATATGCTTTTTCCTTGTTCAAAATTATCAAGGTTGTTTTTTTTGAAGTTTACTTTGTTCTTTTCACCCATTAATGAATACACTAATTCGATAGGTTGTTTTGATGTATGTAAATAATTATAGGCAATAACTTGCTCATCAATGTTCTCCAAATCTATTTTTAGTTGATTCACTACTTCACAGAAAACGCCTTTTTTTATAACCCTTTTCCCAAACGTAATCATTCTCACACTTATTCCATTTATTCCTCTATTATATTCAATTCGTTCAAATGTATTGAGATTATGAGTTTCAATGTATGCACCAATCAGTTTTTCTAAATCATTTGATTTATCTTCAATTATTCGGTAATAGTCAGGATTAACAAAGTCGTTTTCAGATTGAAATAAAGATTTGTATTTCATAAAATCTTTTTCTGTGTTAAAGACTTGAATTGTTTTTTGATTTAATTCCATCTCTTCTATGTCAATCAAAAAATTATCAAATTGTTGATGGATTTTAGAATCATAACTATAATCTTCTAACTTCAATTGTTCATCTATATCGTTAGGATTTTCTGTTAGTTTATAATGTGTAAGGCTAAAACTAGGCATACTATTAAAGTTTTTGGTGTTATTCATCCTCAATTTTATTAGCAAAAATTGGAGTTTCAATTGGACCGTCAATAGCAGCATAAATTCGCCAAGTTGAATAAACATTTTTATTTAATGTATTACTCAAAACAATAATAGTTAAACTATCATTTAACCTGCGGTGAAAAGCGGTTCGATAACCATGCCACCAGCCGTTATGAAAAACTTCTTTATTGGGGTCGTTCATGTTCTTCATACGCCATCCAAATCCATAATTACTTAATTTTTTTTCTGAACTATAGGGCTTGTAAGCTAATGCTTGGGTTTCAGGTTTTAATAGTTTATGTTGGTATAAGGCGGCACTTAATAAAAATAAATCATGTGTGGTTGTGTAAATGCCTTTATCTCCAACAACGCCATCAAATCGATCATTGCCTATTTGTTTAAAGTTAGTAGTATAACCAAAAGTTAAATTTGGATTAAAAAAATCAAGATTAATTAATGTATGAGTGTGAGTCATACCTAAAGGAATAAATAATTCTTGAGTTAAAAAATCACTGTATGTTTTTCCTGATAGTCTTTCGATAATTAAAGCGAGTAGGGCATAGTTTGTATTACTATAATTAAAACGCGTGTCTTGATTGTGATATTGTTTTGGCTGATATTTTGCCATTAAATCGCAAACATCTTTATTACACAATTGTTTAGTATCATCTTTTAAATAATCGCAGCAGAAATAAGTGTAGTTTGGTAATCCAGATCGATGAGTAAGTAGGTGTTTAATTGTAATTTGTTTATAGGGGAATTCTGGTAAAATGTCACACACTCTTTTATCTAAATGTAATTTACCTTGTTCATATAAGATAAGAATACCAATACTAGTGATAACTTTTGAGACAGAGGCTAATTGAAAAATGGATGAATCAGTAAGAATTCTCTTTTTTTCTTTTATAGCATATCCAAATGACTTTTGATAGATAATTTGATTGCCTTTTGCAATTAATACATTGGCATTAAAATTATTTTGTTTATGCATTTTATTAAACAAAGTATCTAGTCTGAAAATTTCTTTTTCAAATTTAACTGAATCTATTACACTCGAAATGATTGGTTTTTCAGGTGCTTTGTAATTAATTATTCCAGCGGATGTTTCTTGCTGATTACAATTAACAATGAGGAAGGATAATAGGATGATTGATATGATGTATTTCATTAATTCGTTTTTGTAGAAATGTCAGTAGTATATTTATTGTAATCCAGTTTGTTACTCCAATAATTCATTTGTTGTTTAACCCAAGCTTTACGTTTTTGAATATAATTATTTGCTGGATTTGCTTTGTAATTTAATGGGCTGGGTAAAATTGCCGCAATAGCTGCCGCTTCATCTTTTGAAAGATTTGAAGCGGATTTTTTAAACCAGAATTGAGAGGCAGATTCAGCTCCATAAATCCCATTCCCCATTTCGATACTATTGAGGTATACTTCCATAATGCGTTCTTTGTTCCAAAAAAACTCGATTAATAATGTAAACCAAGCTTCTAATCCTTTTCTTAAATAGCTTCGCCCTTGCCATAAAAAAACATTTTTTGCTGTTTGCTGAGTAATTGTACTTCCACCTCTTACTCTTTTACCTCTCTCATTTTCTTTCAATGCTTTTTGAATGGCTCCAAAATCAAAACCACTATGTTTTAAATAGTTTTGATCTTCGCTGCATACAACAGCTAATTGTAGTTGTGGTGAAATCTTTTGAAGTGAAACCCAATCATGCTTCATCATTATTTCTTTCCCTTCACTCTTTTGTTCTATACATCTAATGACCATCAATGGAGTAATAGGAACCAAAACCCATTTATAAACCACAACAGATGTTATCGAAAGTATAACAAAGAGTAGACAGGTTTTCCAAATGATTCTAAATATTTTACCTAAAATGGTTTTCATTCGTGTGTAAAAATATTGTTTAATTTAATTTTTGCGTACCTTGTGTTTTTATTTTAACAACATCTGTTTCTTAATAACATGACTAAAAAACAAACCTATAATGTATTAATAGTAGCCGTATTAGGATTAGTAGGGCTTTATTTATTCAACAAATATAAAGTTGCTCCAAAAATGGATATTATCAATCTATCAGTTGTTGATTCAAACTCAGTGGCTTTTGATATTCACTCATTAAAAGGTAAGAAAGTAATTGTAGCGTTTTATGCTTCATGGTGTCCTGATTGTATCAAAGAGTTGAATGTATTGAATGAAATAAAAAAAGAAAAATTGAACGATGTTGAAGTTTTAGCAATTACTGATGAAACGATAGAGAAGTTGAATTCATTTAAAAACAAAAAACAATTTCTTTTTACATTTTTAAAATTGACAAAAACATTTAATGAATTGAAAATATTTTCAATTCCTACTGTTTATTTATTGAATACCAAAGGAGAGGTTGTTTATCAAAAAGTGGGTTATATTAATTGGAAAGATGAATCCGAATTACTGCACTTACAAACGCTTATGAATTAATTTAGTTTGTTTAAATAGATGTCTGTTTCTAAATTTTATTTTCCAGGTAAAAAAAATCTTAAAAAACCTTAATTTATTAAGGATTCCGTTTATATAAGTCAAAAAAAATAAATATATTTAAGGCTCGAAAAAATTAATGTATTATGGTTAAAATAAAATTTGGAACTGATGGATGGCGAGCTATTATTGCTCAAGATTTTACTGAAGAAAATGTAGCAAGAGTTACCGAGGCAACTGCTTTATGGTTAAAACAAAAATTTGAAAATCCTAGTGTAGTTGTTGGTCACGATTGTCGTTTTGCTGGCGAATTATTTGCACATACTACAGCAAAAGTTTTTTTAGCACATGGCATAAAAGTATATTTAGCAAAAGGGTTTATTTCTACACCAATGATATCGCTTGGTGCGGTGAAATTTAAAACTAGTTTAGGTATTATAATTACAGCTAGTCATAATCCCCCAGCTTATAATGGGTATAAAATTAAAGCGCATTATGGCGGTCCGTTGGGCCCAGAATTAGTTCAAGAAATTGAAGATGCCATTCCGGAAATATGTCAAGCAGATTTTAGATCAGTAAATTTTGATAAGGCAAAAGCTGATGGATTATTATTAGATGCGCCTTTAGAAGACATGTATATCAAGCATGTTGAAGATAATTTTGATTTAAAAGCAATTAAGGATTCTAAAATGAATCTTGCATACGATAGCATGTTTGGAGCAGGTAAAAATGTGATGAAACGTTTATTCCCTGAAATTTATCATTTGCATGGTGATGATAATCCTGGATTTCATGGCCAAGCACCCGAACCAATTCATAAAAATTTATTGGAGTTTAGTAATTTCATTAAGGATAAGGGAAATATTTCATGTGGTTTAGCAACGGATGGAGATGCTGATAGAATAGGTCTTTACGATAGTGAAGGAAATTTTGTTGACTCGCATCATATTATTTTATTGCTGATTCATTATTTGGTTAAATATAAAAAACAAACTGGTAAAGTTGCCACAGCGTTTAGTACAACGGTAAAAATAAATAACATGTGTAAGCATTATGGTTTGCCATTAGATGTTGTTAAAATTGGTTTTAAATACATCTGTGGAATCATGGTAACTGAAGACGTTTTGGTTGGTGGAGAAGAGAGTGGGGGAATTGCCATAAAAGGTCATATTCCTGAGCGCGATGGTATTTGGATGGGATTAGTCATTTGGGAATTTATGGCTAAAACAGGTAAATCATTAAAAGAATTAATTCAGGAAGTGTATGATATTACAGGCACTTTTTGGTTTGAGCGTAACGATTTAAAAATTGACGAAGTGATTAAACAAAGAGTATTAGAGAATTGTAAGTCCAATTCGTATACTAAATTTGGCAAGTACACAGTTTCTCGTGTTGATGATTTAGATGGTTATAAATTCTTTTTTGATGAAAATACGTGGATGATGATTCGCCCAAGTGGAACAGAACCTGTTTTAAGAGTTTATGCAGAAGCTGCAACCAAAGAAATAGCTTTTGATATTTTGGACGATACCATAAAAGTGTTGTTAGATAAATAAAAATGAGTTCATAAAAAAAGCCTTCATCAGAAGGCTTTTTTTATGAATGACTAAACTAATAATTGTTCATAAAAACCACCAATTTCTTCTAGCTTATCAATAAAATGAATTTCTAAAATCCATTCTCTATCTAATCCATTAACATCTGAATCATTCATTATTTTTAGATTATCAGGATGAATGTAATTTTCAATTTCTTCACCTTGAATCGTTTCATGAGGAAAATTGCCAATTAAATGTCCACCAATTGGGCCTGCCCATTCCCAGCCATATTTTGGAGCTAAAGAAGAAATGAACTCGTAAAACTTTGCCCCTGTTAAATTTGAATGATTGAAATAGTAGTCTCTAGCTTCTTTCCAAGCTAATTCCACATCTTGTTTTAATTTATGTTTTTTGGGATTATTGCCTATAACATAAGTTCTACCAACATCTGCTTCCCAATCTTCAAACACAGGACCAAAATCAAAAAATAAAATATCATCCTCTTTAATCGTTAAGTTTTCAGGATTTTCTCGGTAAGGCAATAATGTGTTTTTTCCCACTCTTACAATGCGCTTATGCCAGTATTTTTTTATTCCAAATAAATCAAAAGCAAGGTCAAAAATTTCTTTATTAATTTCTGTCTCTGTTTTTTTTGAACAAATTAAACCTTTAGTTTCTATCTCATTAAATAACTGTAACGCTTTATTTTCCGCTTCAATTAAATTCTTTATTTTATTGCTAATCATTTTGTTAGATTGTTTTATTGAAGTTATACTATAAACAAGCCAATCGTAAAGCTTGCATATATTCTAATCCTTTATGTTGAGCAAAAGCAATATTTTTATGAGGAATAGTTTCTGGATTTTTATAAAACTCTAAAACTTTAGTAATACTATCTTCTCTTAAAAGGTGTAACATCGGGTAAATCGAACGATTGGTATAATTTGCAGGATCTAAGTCATCAGAGCCTTCAAAACAATAGTCTGGATGAAAACTTGCTAATTGATAAATACCATCGTATTTGTTTTTCGAAATCCAACGTTCTGCTTTATTTACAAGTTTCAAATAAGAATCAAAATTTGTAAAACAATTTTTAAAAATAATAAAACTGGTTTCTAAATGATCGTTTTCATTCAAGTAATTTATTTCTTTTTCTAATATTGCAATACTTTCCTCTTCAGAAAGATTTGATTGAACAGAATAGTGAATTGTTTTTTTTAATAATGCTTTGGCTGCAAATGGGCAAAAATTACAATCGACCACAACTTGCTTAATCCATTTTTCTGTCTGTTCTATTATGTCTTTATCTAACATCGTTGTTTAAGCTAATATCCGTATTTTTGAATTTCTAAATAATATGCAAGATACAATAAATCATTCTATTGAAATATACACAGACGGAAGTTGTCACACACAGTTATGTGTCGGAGCTTGGGCAAGTATTATTTTAGTGGATGGTAATCTTATAAATTTATCAGGTGTTGTTGACAGTACAACTCATAATAGGATGGAAATTTTAGCTGTTATAAAAGCCTTAGAATTTGTTTTAGAGAAAATAAATCATTCCAATCTTAAAATTACAGTTGTTTCTGATAGTCAGTATGTTGTTGGATTATTAAATAGGCGCCCAAAATTTATCTTAAGTGATTATAAAACAAAAGCTGGTAACGATATAAGAAACAAAGACTTAGTGTTAAGATTATTTTATTTTACAGATAATTTAGATATTAATTTTGTGAAAATTAAAGCTCATCAGAAACCAACAGATGTATTGAATTACAATAATGAAGTAGATAAACTCTGCCGAAGTTTAGTGAGAAAAAATCTGAACATAAATAATATTTAGTAGTTTTATATATATTATAACTACTTTGGTAGTTTGGCTATGTTGTCACTCAATCTGTTAATTATGTTTAATGTCGAAACTTGCAACGAAGGACAGATTTTTTGATTTGTCAGATTATGGAAGATTTTTTGGAAGCTTAATCGCAAATCAATTTAAAAACACAAAAGTTACTCCCATTCATATTACATTACTTTTTGGAGTTTCAGGACTAATTGCAGCGTTGTGTATTATCAAACAGTATTTTTATTTAGCTAGTTTTTTTATCATTTTAAAATCCGTTATAGATGCTGCCGATGGAGAATTAGCAAGGATAAAAAAAACACCATCTTACTCAGGTAGATATTTAGATAGTATTTTTGATATTTGTTTAAACTTAATT
>JBILCJ010000247.1:0-2669 GCA_044353195.1 Bacteroidia bacterium
TTAATATGATCTCCTTCATTAATTAAATCGTATCCTTCTGTAATCAATAAATCTCCTTCTTTCAATCCTTCTGAAATTTCAGCTAAGCCATTATATTCATGTGAAATTTTGATGTTGTTTTTAATTACGATTCCATTTACGGCAAGTAATACGAAGTTTTCATTCGTGTTTTTTTGAATAAATTTAATTGGAACTACAATTTTAGGTGAGGATGATTGGTAATCGTTAATTTTTAATTTAGCTACCATGTTAGGATGATAATCTTTTTTACCATCTAACAAAACTTCAACACCAAATGTTCTGGTTAAATTATTAATGGCACGTGCAGCATAATTTACTTTTGATGAAATTGAATCTTGCATATCAGGAAAAACTACTTGAACTTCATTTCCTGTTTTCACTCTTGATGAGTAACTTTCTGCAACATCAGCTTTTACTTTTAAGTTAGAAAAGTTAATCACATTGATGGCAGGAACTCCCGGTGCGATTGCTTGTCCGATTTTAATGTTAACAGCATCAATGGTTCCATTTATAGGTGATACAATTCTACTCATGCGAATTTGTTCTTGCATAGTTGACACTTTCTTTTCAAGACTTTCTTTAGTTGTTTTACTTTGTAAATATTGAATTTCAGTACCAATTTTTTGATCCCATAAGTTTTTTTGTTTTTGATAAACTTGAGTTGCTAAATCTAAATTAGTTTGTAAATCCGAAATTTGTTGCGAAACAATACGTGTATCTGTTTCAGCTAAAACTTGACCTTTAACTACTTCATCACCTACTTTTACATTTATTTTAGTAACAGTTCCGGGCATTTCTGACGATAATGAAACGTTTTCATCAGCATCAATTCTTCCTTGTACTTCTATGTATGTTTTAAATGTTTGAGGCACTAATGGCATTGCAACAATGTCAATTAATTTTAATTTAGTTGTATCAGATTTAGCTAACTCTTCTTCTAAGGCAGTAATTTTAGATTCAAGGGAAGCTTTTTCCGTTCTTAGCTTTTCTAATTCTGCTTTTTTATCTGGTGCACTGCATGCTATAACGATAGAGGCAATAACGACGAATAAAATGGTATTTTTCATATGGTTGGTTTTGTTTTATTATTTTAAAATTTATTTAACTAATGTTCCTGTTGCTTTTTGAAAATCTATTTTTGATACAATCATATCATAAACAGCATTGTAATAATTGGTTTGAGCTTCTTTTAAAGCAGTTTGTGCGTTTGTGATTTCAAGATTACTTCCAACACCTTGCTCGTATTTTTTTTGAGACACATCAAATACATGCTGAGCTAATTGCATATTGCGTTTTTGTGTTTGTAATGATGCATATGCGTTTTGATATGTTACTTCCGAAATAGTTGCTTCAATTTCTGCTGCTAATTCAATATTTTTCAAATTATTTTCTCCTTTTTGAACCGCAATTTTAGCTTGTTGAATACGGTTATGCCTTTGCAATCCATCAAAAATATTTAGGTTAACTGTTCCGCCAATTAAAGAAATTTTAAACCATGATTGACTGCCATCCGTGAAATCAAATTTTTGTCTTTGTGCATTATATTGATAAGAACCATAGGCAGCAACAGTTGGAAGGTATCCTAATCGCTGACGTTTTAAATCTAATTGATATAAGCGTTGTTGACTCTGTAATAATTGATAATCTGCTCGTTTGCTGATGTCAATTTTTCCAGAAAGTAAACTTGCTACATCATTATTTTCAAATGTAAGGGAGTCAGTTAAAACGATGGTTTCAGAAATTTTATAACCCATTTGGAATTTTAATAAACTTTCAGATAATCCAATTAAACGATCCGTTTTTTCTTTTTCAACAACTAAATTATTGTATTGAACTTCGAGTCTTTCTAAATCTATCTGTTCTACAAATCCTTGTTGATTAAATGCTTTTGTATCATCAAATATTTTTTTAAGTTTGATAATATTAGCATCTAATAATTTCGTGCGCTCTTTGTTTACAACAACGTTATAATAAGCCTTAGATACTGAAGAAACTAACTCTGTTTTACTTCTATTTACATTAATAGTAGAAAGGTTAATGAGTTCCTTTGCTGCTTTTACGCCAACAATATAATCGCTACTAAAAATTAATTGAGATGCACTAAATCCAGCAGTCGCATTGTATTTTGTTCCAAATTTTACTGGAATAAAAGTACCCGCAGGAGCTCCAAAAAACTGCCCTGGTAATAAAGATGTAGGTATGTCAATATAATCCTTTAAATCTACACTACTGTTAATTTGCGGAAGGCCAACACCAAGAACTTCTTTTTTTCTGTATTTAGAATTTTGTATTTCTAATTCGGCATTAAGGTAATTAGGGCTATTTTTAAATGCGTAATCAATAGCTTGTTTTAAGCTATAATTTACCGAACCCGCATTTTGACTTTGTGCTTTGAACACACTAAGTATCATAGAAAGGCCTATGGCGTACTTTTTAACTGTTTTAATATTCATAGTTATTCTTCTTCTTTTATTTTTTTATAATTATTAATAAGCTTATGACCTTTTATTGTACAAATGCCATAAACAAAAACATCCAATAATAGTTCGTTTGATTTAGTGAAACTTAATTCTTCAAATGAAAAATAATTTCCAAACATCAACATATCAATTTGTGCTAATCGATGTCGAGCGGCAAAATTTTCATTG
>JBILCJ010000249.1:0-2652 GCA_044353195.1 Bacteroidia bacterium
CCCAATTGCTCCAACAATTCTGAGCGTAGTGATTGCCTTGAGATATGAATGTTTGTTCGTTTGGGTGCGCTGCGAGTGCCCGTGTGTTGCCACTTTCGCATGCCCCATTCGCCCATTATTTTTCCTTCGGTGTTGTGCACCACGTGCCTGGTTGAAATGATGGATTCTTTTAAATCCACAATGCCAAAGGCTTCGATGGCTTTACTGGCTTGTTGTAAGGTGAGCCCGTAACCTTGCGAGCGTGCATTAAAACTAGTATCACGTTCATAAATGGTAAATGAAATGCCACGGTGCAAACAAGCCACTGCTAATGCTACACCTCCAATGCCACCACCAATGATGGCAACGTGTGGATACTGTTTGGCATCTGGTTCGGGATGTTGAGTTGCAGGAACAATGCCTAATCGATTGCAAGTGGGGCAAGTGTAGGGGTGACCTTTAGGGCGAATAGGAGCGGGGCCCGAGCCATCGGTTTTTGCAAAGTCATCACAATTGGTATTGGATGCGTGCCTTATTGCCGAGCTTATGGCGTTTTTTACCACTTCCCACACACTCTTGGCACATCGTCCAATGGCTATGTTCTTTTTTTACCTGTTCCAATTTGCTTGTTTATCAAAGTCTTTTCAGACAGCAAAGGTAAAACAATAAGTTTGTTTTTGTTTTTTTTTATTTTAATGCAAGTCATTTATCTTGAGTTAAATGAACAGTGCGATGTGGTATGAGGTGATTAATAAAGGAATCAAATTATAATTGAATGCATGGAGCAGTTACTCCTGATAATGAAAGTCATTCAACTCTTGTTTTAATGTGTTCCAAGTGTCATTTGATAATATGGATTTAAAATGTGTCAATTTACCTTTACTTTGTTCAATAATATATTTCGCTCTTTCTTTGGATTCAGGATGTGTGCTAACCCAAGTTATGTAGCTTTCAATGTTAGAATCAGTCTCTGATATTTTATACAAAAAATTCGCAAAGTTATTAGGATTTATATTTGCGTTTATTAAATAATCTACGGCCTTCATATCGGCTTCTTTTTCTAAACTGCGGTCAAAGGCCGATGACGATAATGTTTTCAGGGTTTGTTTAATAACTTCTGTTCCTCCGTTACCTGTTGTTATTGATATTAAAACGGATAGTCCAATTTCTTTTGTTAGTTTTTTCATCACATGATTGAGTTCAATGTGCGCTATTTCGTGACATATAACTCCAGCCAATTCATCTTGGTTATCAGCATTTAAAATTAATCCACTATAAATAACTAAATGACCATTAGGAAGTGCAAATGCATTAATTTCATCTTTCATGATGACATGAACGTTTAATTTTTCAATGTCAATGTTATTGGATAGGCAAATATGATTCACAATGCTATCAATGGTATGAGTAACATCTGTATTTTTATTTTCTTGTTCTGTTTTTTTTATTCCTTCCCAAAAAATGTCTCCTAGTTTTTGCTCTGTTTTATCTGTTATTTTTTCAACTTTAAAAATTCCTACCCAATCTATTTCTTTTAATGAAAACCACATTCCGAAAAATAAACCTATGGATATAACGCCTTGAATGATTGATTTCTTCATGATTTTGATTTGCAAATTAAATTTGTTAGTGGGCCAAAAAACCACAATTCGATATGAATTCCTTTTCTTGTTTGAATAGCAATATATATGGTTGCAATAAATTCAACAATGTTAAAAAGGATTGCAGATAGCATATAAGCGATATATGAATTTGTAATATTTTCTTCTGTAAAGATTATCGATATAGTCCACCAAAAACCAAAGCTATTTATAAATAGCATGGATAGTTGTGATAGTAATGCTTGTGTGCAATGCCAACGCACAAAATAAGTAGAGTTGCGATTTCCTAAATAAAAAATAAATGTGGCTAATAAATTTAATATGGGCAATGGAAGCCCTGCGATGATGGCAATGAGCGACATTAAATAACTATTCGAAGCTGATTCTGTTTCTTCTTCGCTAAGTTGATAATTAAATGGATTACTATGAATCATAATTCTTTTGTGATATTCCAAATCCAATTTAGTATCAAAAGCAAGAGCAATGGTACATTGTATGTTGGAATTTTTAAATAGGTTTCTAACTTTTTATAAAAATGCAGTAATGAGTTTTTCTTTGTCAATACATCAATCATCATCCATAATGGCGCCATAATTAATATGATTGAAATTAAATAACCTAAGGGATTTGTAGTAAATGCTTTTAAAAACTCGCCATTTTGTAATAATAAAACGGACCTTGTTGAACCGCAGGAAGGGCAGGGTATATGTGTTACATGTTTTATGATGCATACTTCAAATGTGTTATTGTTAAACAATACGTAATTTGAAGCATTCAGATAAAGCCACAAATACCCTGCTGCACAAGCTAGAGAAATGATTAAATAAAGCTTATTCCTGCTAAAAGTCATTAATATAAAAACTGTTGAATTTTTTGCATATTTTTTTCTCTTGTCGATTTTTGAATCATGAACCAATCAATAATTGTCCAGATGCCTAAACCACCACACGTTAGTAATTTACCAATTCCCAAACCTACATCTCCAATCATAAAACGATCAATACCCATTGAACCAGCCAAAATGGAAACGATTAAACTTGTTGTAGGGTCTTTTAACTGAACCGTTGAAATT
>JBILCJ010000072.1:0-9768 GCA_044353195.1 Bacteroidia bacterium
CTAACAGATATGAATTACACCATGGGTGGAGATTTTACGCAAGATGTATTTACCCTTTCTAACTTATTAGAAATTTCAGAAACAACTGTTTCTTATGGTGGAGTAGGGTATTTAACTAAAGCGAAGATACATATTAAAGCAGATGTAAACATGGATATGCCAAACATGAAATTTACATTTAAAGAAAATGAATTTGATGTCAACGATTTAGGTTTAGCATTTGATGGATTTGTTGCTATGCCAACTGATGACATTGCCATGGATATTACTTTTAATACCAAGCAAGCCGAATTCAAATCTATTTTATCATTGATTCCAAGTGTGTATAGTAAAGATTTTGCAAGCGTAAAAACAGAAGGCTCTTTAAAATTAGATGGGTTGGCTAAAGGTACTTTGCATAGCGAAAAAGATAGCACAAAAAACACGTATCCATCTTTTGCACTTAATTTAGGCATTGCGAAAGCGATGTTTAAATATCCATCTTTACCAAAATCAGTGAATGATATTAATGTAGATGTTCATATTGAAAACAAGAAAAATTATTTAGATGCAACAACTATTGATGTAAATACATTTCATTTAAATATGGCTGGAAATCCAATTGATATGACAGCTCATATCAAAACGCCCATTTCTGATCCTGATTTATCAGCACAAATTAAAGGAAGCGTTAATTTAAATTCAGTAAAAGAATTTATTCCATTAGATAAAGGAGATAACATGAGCGGCCTTGTTAAAGCGGATATTAAAGCTGCTGGAAAAATGAGCAGTCTTGATAAAAAAGAGTACGATAAATTTGCCATGAGTGGAACTTTAGAAATTGATAAAATGAATTATAAAACAAGTACATTACCTTACGATGTTTTATTAAACGTGATGAAGTTAAATTTCACCAATCAGTTTGTTGAGCTGACAGCATTTGATGCTTTGCTTGGTAAATCTGATATTAAAGCAAGTGGTAGAATTGATAATTTTTTACAGTATATTTTTAAAGACTCTTTAATTGCTGGTACGTTTAATTTAAATTCAAACGTATTAGATGTAACTCAATTAATGTCTTCTCCTGCATCCTCAGTTTCTGCTTCAACATCAACAGCATCGGCCAATACTGCGACAGTAGCTGCCGACACAGCTGCAATGACAGTTGTTGAAGTGCCAGCAAATCTTGATTTTAATTTGAATGCAACTGTTGGCAAAGTGTTGTATGATAATTTAATTATAGAAAACATGGTTGGAAATATTCAAGTAAAAAAACGCAAAGTGGATATGACCAATTTAAAAATGAATCTATTAGGTGGTGGTTTAATAATGAATGGGTATTACGAAACAACTAATCCAAAAAAACCAACCGTTAGTTATAATTTGAGAGCAGAAAATTTTGACATACAAAAAACATTTACGGCATTTAATACTATTAAAAAAATTGCTCCAATGGCCCAGTATTCAAAGGGACTATTTACAGCTACCTTAGAAAATTTTACAGCTGATTTAGATACAAAAATGTCGCCAGTGATGACTTCATTAAAAGGTCATGGTGTTTTTAAAACAGCGAAAGTATCTGTAGGTGGTTTTCCTCCATTCGAAAAATTAGGCGAAGCCTTGAAGATGGATAAATTAAAAAATTTAGATATTGAAAATGTAGAAGCAGAGTATGAATTTGCGGACGGTAGAGTCGTATTAAAAAAACCAGTGAAAGTTAAAATAGATAAAATAACAGCAGACATTACAGGATCAACAGGCTTTGACCAAACGATTGATTATACCTGGAAAATGATTGTGCCAACCGAGCTATTTGGAAGTGCTGCAACATCTATGGTAAGCGGTTTATTAGGCCAAGCCAATTCTGCCATAGGCTCAACCGTTAGTTTACCAAAAACAGTGAATGTCAATGTTAGCTTTGGCGGAACGGTGATGAAACCAACAGTAAAAACAGGAACTAAAAGTGATGGTAAATCAGCAAGCGATGCGGTGAAAGATCAAGCTGTGGCTGTTGCAAAAGATAAAGCAAATGAAGAAGCACAAAAAATATTAGCTGATGCCCAAGCGCAAGTTGAAAAAATAAAAGCGGACACTCAAGTAGCCGTTGATAAAGCAAAAGCAGAAGGTTACGCACAAGCCGATGCTTTGGTAGAAAAAGCAACAAACCCTTTAACGAAAATAGCTGCAAAAAAAGCGGCTGAGTTAGCTAAAAAAGAAGTAGATAAAAAAGCTCAAAAAATTCTGGATGAATCAGAAGTGCGTTGTAATAAACTATTAGAAGATGCTAAAGCAAAAAGTAATGCTGCTGCTGGAAAGTAATTAGGCTGACCATTTTAAGTATTTATAAATGCATAAAAACGGATAATTTACTTGCGCTTAGCGAACAAACGGTTGCAAGATTGGAGTATGTTTTGTATATTTATAAAGCTTAGAGATAAGTTAGAAGTAATAAGGCGACTGCTCCGTAGAGAATTAAATATTGAAATTGAAAAAAACATATTTTAGAATTTTTATTCTCATTGCTACTATAACTTTTTCTAGTTGTATAGTTTATATTCCCAAAGAATATTTTGATAATTATAAATTAATCAAATCAAAGTCAATTAAGCAGACGCCAAAACTAAATGGTTATTATTATTCTTATTTTTATGATAATAAATACTGTGAATATTATTTTTTCTTTGACAATAATTTAGTAGCAAGCACATCATTACCAAGAGTTGGAGTTACTAATACTGTTAAACCCAACGCCGACTCATTATTGACAATTTGGTTAAATACTAAAAAATTTAAAGAAAGCTTAAATTGGAGCTACTACGATTTTAAAAATGATACTGTATGTTTATATGATGAATTATGGCCAGATCCACAGAATAGATTTTTTTCTATTGCTAGTTTATCAAAATCTACTGCAATTTGTAAAAATGACTCCTTATATTTTATCGGTCAAGTTAAATATAAAATCACGTTTTTATACTTATTTAAATACACAAGAGTTGTAAAATTCAAAGGTACTTCTTCAAAATTTCAAACATACCCATCCCGTCCAGACACTAGCAACAATAAGTTTGATTTAATGTACCGTGATTTTCTTAAAAAAAATAGTCCATATTTCTATAAACAATGACCGTTGTAATAAAATAGGTAGACATTTATATTTGCCCTTTATACCCTTTAGTCAAAAACCTAAAAACATGAACCAGCAACTTGCACATATAACTATTTTAGTTGATGATTACGATAAAGCCATTTCTTTTTATACAAAACAGTTACATTTCGATTTAATAGAAGATACATCGCTTTCTGATAGTAAGCGTTGGGTTTTAGTGAGACCAAAAGGTACTGGCACATGCAGTTTAGTATTAGCTAAAGCAACTACCGAAGAGCAAGTAAAAAGCATTGGTAATCAAACAGGAGGGCGTGTTTTTTTATTTTTATATACCGATGATATCACCCGAGATTATCAAAATTTATTACAGCATCAGATTACCATTGTTGAAGAACCAAGTGTGAAAGAACACGGCACAGTGTTGGTGTTTGCAGATTGTTATGGAAATAAATGGGATTTAATTCAACCAATGATGCGCTAATACCAGCACAAAGTCTGTGGTTTAATGCATGAAGTGAATTAATTAAAAACGCATAGCAATCAACCGTTAGTTTTTAATCTTCTAGTTCAACGATGGGAGTTTCCATCATCAACTTACGTTGCTTTTTACTATTAATCGAAAGTAAAATAGCTGGTAACAAAATCAAATTAGTAAACAAGGAAATTAATAAGGTTAAAGAAATTAAAATACCTAAAGCTGCTGTTCCTCCAAAACTTGAAACTGAAAATATAGAGAATCCGAAAAACAAAATGACGGATGTGTAAATCATACTTAGGCCAGTATCTTTAATGGCATTAGAAATAGCTAACGTTGCATTGCCGTTTGTTTTTAATAATTCTTGTCTGTATTTAGTCAGTAAATAAACGGTACCGTCAGATGAAATACCAAACGCAATACTAAATATTAAGATAGTAGATGGTTTAAATCGAATGCCTAAAAAGCCCATGATGCCTGCTGTTATCACTAAAGGAATTAAGCACGGTATTTTAGATAATACAATGATACTAACGGATCTAAATAAGATCATTCCAACCAATGCAATTAATAGTATTTCAATCAATAAACTTTCAAATAAATTATCAAGTAGATAATCGTTACTTTTTAAAAACACAAGACTGTGACCAGTAAGGCTAACTTTATAGTCTTTAGGGTCAAAAATGGAATCTACCTTAGGCTTAATGTCTGTAACTAATTGTTTGATTCTTTCGGATCCAATATCAGCCATTTGAAAACTCACACGTGTTATACTTTTTGAGCTATCAATAAATGATTTCATTTTTCCGTTTTGGTTATCAATAGAACCCGAGTAATCAGATAATTTTTTTAAGTCGGTGACAGAAGGAAATTTGTAATATTTAGGATTTCCTCCTTTATAAGCTTGATAAGAAAATTTAATGGCACCAACTATAGATAATGGTTTTGAAAATTCGGGATAATTACTAAAAATAGCTTCTAAGGCTTTTATTTTATAGAGTGTCTTTGCATTTTCTGTAAACAATCCATTTTCTTTTTTAGTATCAATCGATACTTCAAAAGGTAACACACCATTAAATGATTTTTCAAAGAAATGAAGATCTGTATAAATAGGATCGTTTTTTGGAAGGTCGTCTACTACATAGCCTTCAATATTTACGCGCACCAATCCAAATATGGAAATCATGGTAATGATCGTTGTAACGGTATAAATAATCGGTCTTTTAAATTGAACCCATTGGTCTATTTTTGATAGCAGTGCATTGATTCGTTTTCCTTCTAAATGTTTTGTTTGTTTTGTTTTAGGCACAGGTAATGCATATAATAAAACTGGGATTAAAATAAGGGTGATGATATAAGTTGTAAGGACGCTGATTCCTGCCACTACGCCAAATTCGACTAGCATAGCGCTATTTGTAAAGTATAATACACCAAAACCGATGGCCGTTGTTACGTTGGCTAAAAATAAAGTAACACCAATTGTTTCAATCATGCGGGCTAAGGCTTTGATTTTATTTTTATGTAACAAATATTCACTTTGGTATTTATTAATTAAAAACACACAATTGGGAATTCCAATAACCATGATGAGTGGCGCAATCAGACCAGTTAAAACAGTAATCTTATAACCAAATAATTCTAATAAGCCAACAGACCATATAACTCCTACCGCTACAATAACGAGCGAAAAAAACACGTTCATGCCAGATCTGAAAAACATCCATAAAATTAGTCCTGTGATTAGAACCGCAAGTATTAAAAATAAAGTCATTTCATGAGAAATTTTCTCCATCATTTGTGATCGGATGTAAGGCATGCCAGAGTAATGCACAGAAATGTTATGCTTTTGAGAAAACGCTTCAGTTAATACTTTGATTTCTTTCACAATATCTAATCGGCGTTTAGAATTTAATGAACTTTTGTTGAAAGTGATGGCCATTAACACAGCCCCATTTTTTTTATTATACACCAATCCGTCGTAAAACGGCATGTTTAAAAACGTTGTTTTAATACTGTCAACTTCTGCTTGCGAGGTTGGTATTTTAGAAATTAATGGTTGGAATTCCATTTTTTCTAAGCTATCATTTCTCACTATTTTAAAGGTAGTTGGAACTGATAAAACTTCTTTAATACCATTAATGATTTTGATGGATTTACTTAAATGGAACCAATCGTTAAATTTATTAAGTGTAAAAAAATCTTTATCCTGAAATCCAACAACCATGACGTTGCCATCTTCACCAAACTGTTTTTTAAAGTTTTTATAATCTATAAATGTTGGGTCATTATCAGGAAGTATTTTAGCGAATTCGTATGACAATTCAATTTTAGAAGCTTCATAACCCATGATGCCACTAATTAATAAAATGATAGATGTGAAAAGGAGTTTATTTCGTAATAAAAGGCTTGCAAATTTTTTCCACATAATTAGTTTTTTAATTTAGTTCAGTTTTTCAATACAAATGCAACAATAGTAAGCCACTCATCTGCTTCTATGTTCTTTTTTTAAGAAGTTTAAAAGTAAGTTTATTTTATGTTAAATCGAAATAAATAAACACAAAAAAACAATAAATGAATAGCATTTAAGCGTTTTAACGTCTATTTTTTTTAAATAATTTTCCCGTCTTCCATTTCAATGATGCGATGTGTACGGGCTGCAAACTCATTGTCGTGTGTAACAATTAATAGAGATTGATTATACACTTCCGCTAATTCTTTAAAAATAGAAAATACAACTTCGCTATTTTTTTTATCTAAATTCCCAGTTGGTTCATCGCCCATAATGATAATAGGATTATTTATTAATGCACGCGCTATCGCAACTCGCTGTTTTTGTCCACCCGATAATTGATTCGGTTTTTTTAAGGCTTCACTTTGTACGCCAAGTATTTTAAGTTTCTCGTAAGCCTGATGTTCTATTTCTTGTGCAGTGAGTTTTCCCAATTTTAAACCAGGTAACATGACGTTTTTTAAAACAGAAAACTCGTTCAATAAATAATGAAATTGAAATACAAACCCAATTTTTTCATTTCTGATTTTCGCTAACTCCGCTTCCTGTTTATGTTTCATACTCACGTTGTCAATCAATAACTCTCCCTCATAATCTGTATCCATCGTCGAGAGGATATAAAGTAAAGTGGATTTTCCGCAACCAGATTTCCCAATCACCGAAATGAATTCGCCTTTATTAATTGAAAAATCAATGTCTTTTAAAACTTGAATCGTTAAAGGATCATGAAAATACTTAGTTATATGCTTTGCTTCAATTATTTTTTCACTCATATTATTTTCCTCTTATTATGATGACGGGATCGATTTTACTAGCTTTTCGGGCAGGAAAATACCCGGAAAAATAAGTTGTGACTAAAGCAAAAATAAATCCAATGGTGTAAAATTGCGGATTGTAATTTACAGGGTATGTTTTAATGGTGGGTAAAGCAGCTGTATTAAATGGAATGATATCAATGAGATGCGAAACGCCAAAGCCAAACAGTAAGCCTAATAAACCACCAAAGAAACCAATACTTAAGGCGATTGTAATAAAAATAGTATTGACGTCTTTACCAGAAAAACCGGTTGCTTTTAAAATAGCAATTGAATCCATTTTTTCGTAAATCATCATATTTAAAATGTTGTAAATGCCAAAGCCCGCTACAACGAGCAATGTAATTCCTACTACGTAAGAAATCAACGACCTCACTGAACTTCCTGTTTCAAATTGAGAGTTAGCAGTTTGTATATCGATGGCATCAAGTTCAAAAATACTCGCGTATTCTTTTGCTATTTGAGGGGCTTGTAATATGTCAACTAGTTTTATTTGTAAATCAGTAACATAACTATTTCCTTCACCTAGTAATTTTTGAGTAGTATTGATAGAAGCATAACTTTGCACGTTGTCTAAATCTTGTAATCCAGACTGAAAAAAACCAACTACTTTCAAAGGCATTCGCTCTCCTTTCGTCGTCGTTATTTGAATCACATCACCTATATTAGCTAACATTTTTTCGGCAGCTCCTTTTCCAAGAATGATACTGTTTGGTATATTTTTTAAATCAATGTAATTGCCACTCGTCACATAATCGCTAAACTTAAATAGCTTATTTTCAGCTTCAACATCTATTCCATTTATTACTCCTGTTAAATCTACGGCACCAACATTATAAAAAACTTGCGCCGTTATTTTTGGAGCAACGCCTAAAACTCTGTTGTCCTTATTTAAAGTCGCGATGATAACGGCATGGTTATAAATTTCTAGACGTTCATTTTTTGGTTTAATAGAACTAATGAAGTGATGGTGATTTTTATATGAAAAAGTTCGATCAATAGGTTGAAGTTTGGATGCTTTAATTTCGTTGTATAATCTAATGTGTGGTGTTCGATTTAATATGAGTCCATCTAATAAATCGTTCAGTCCATTCATAAATCCTAATAACGTGATGAACATTGTGATACTAAATGTTACACCAATGGCTGCAACTAAAGTTTGTTTCCAACGTGCTAGTAGTAGTTGAATGGAAATATCTGCTATTAATTTAAAATTCATTACTCTGACTTACTAATTTCATCTGTCTCTTTTAGTCCTGATAGAATTTCTATTTTTTGAAAATCTTTTAATCCTGTTTTGACAATTATTTTTTCTCCATTTGCTTTCATGACGATTGAATCATTAAGTAAGTAATTTCTAGGAATAAGGATTGCGTTTTTTTTCGTGTTGATAATAATACTTGCTTCAAATGTGATATTAGGATAAAGGATGTTTGGTTGACTCACAAATTCTGCTTCTACTAAAAATGTTTTACTGCGTTCATTCATCAATGGATTTACTTTAGTAATAAAAGCATTAAAGACTTCTTTTTTATAGCTGTCTAACGTAATTAAAACTGGCAGTCCTTTTTTTATTTTCATAATATCGTATTCGTCTACCTGCATTTCCAAAACAAACTGTTTAGCATCACCAATTACAGCAATAGGAGTTTGGGGTCCAACAGCGTCTCCTTTGGTTTTAGATAAACTGTAAATCATGCCGTTAATTTCGCTTCTTATCGTAAAATCATTTTCAAGTTTGTTTGAGATAAGTGCATTGTTTTTTGTTTGGGAAGCACTAAAATTTAGTTGGCGATTTAGTTCTTCATATTTTTCAAGACTTGAAGAATAAGATATTTGTGCGTTTAGATAGCCTAATTCACGTTGTTCTAATTCTACTAGTGTTCCAATATTTTGTTGCCATAGTTTTGTTTGTCTTATATATAATAGTGAATCGTTCTTCATTTTATGTTTGGCAAGTTCTATGAACGCTTTGGCTTCTAACAGTTTCCCTTTGTTAACTTGATAATTTGAAAAGTGTGATGCTAGTAAAGCATTTTCTTTGGTTAGGCGTTGAGATTCATTAGCAATTGACAGGATAGGTGCTCCTTTTTTTAGAGTATCACCTTCTGTGACAAACACATCTTCAACGATTCCGTTTACCGTGGCAAATACTTGGTATTGATTTTTACTTTTTACAATTCCGGATGCGTAAATAGACTCAGAGATGGACTCGACAGTTGGTTTTGTTTTTTCTAGTTTAGTTTCACACGCATAGAAAAAAACGATTAAGCTTAGTAGAGTATACAATTTTTTCATGGTTTAAATGTAGGTTATCTGTTTTGAGACAACTCACCATAAATCAGTAAAAAACATGATTAATGTTAGTTTTTTTTGGGGAAGATTAAAGTTTAAATCTAAAAAGTTTTATTGAAGTCGTTTGTTTATTATTTTTTCAATGCTTCCGAATGCTTGTCCAGGAGAAAATTTACGCCATTCGAAATCATTTAGCTCTCCGCCAGAATTAAAATAATAATCTAAGCCTGAAGATTTAAACTCTTTTAAAATATGATCTCTGAAATTTAAAAACACTATCCAACCATCTTCCACATCTTCAAACCATTCTTCGTAATATGAATCATCGGATGCATGAAAATTGAGAACGTTTTCTCCAATTACAATGAACTTATTGATTTTATGGTGAAGTAATTCATCCATAATGTCTCTTTTTAAAAGCATGATGTCATTGTTAATAGTATCATTCCATTCGCCTATTAACTCTATAAATGCGAAGCCTTCATCGTAATCAACAAAAATAATTTTGAGATACAGTGTTTCACTCCCCATATCATCCCATTGTGGATGGATGTAATAATTATAAACAGTATTGCTGAATGTAAAT
>JBILCJ010000073.1:0-9738 GCA_044353195.1 Bacteroidia bacterium
ACATGAACTACATTTTCTTCTTTATTACACTTAACTTTATATTACAAACAATTAAAAAATATAAATATGAAAAAATCAATCGCTCTAGTAGCAGCGGCATTCGGAGTAAGCTCTGTTTTTGCCCAAGATTTAACTTCAAAAAAAGGTGAACCATTTTTACCAGAAGCTGGTGATTGGGCTGTATCAATCGATGCTACTCCTTTTTTAAATTATGCAGGTAATTTTTTCGGTAAAACAACCGCTAATGCAGCACCAACTTGGAATAATTACGGATTAAATCAATCCATCACTGGTAAGTACTTTAAGGATGCAACAACTGCATACAGAGCTACCATCCGCGTTGGCTTTGATAATGGTAAAAAAAGAGTAGCCATTGATGAATATGTTGCGCCAACAAATGTTACAGAAGCTTTAGGAGAAACAAAAGAGCAAAAATACGACCAAATGAAAGTTTCTTCTCGCAATATCGTTTTAGGTGTTGGAATGGAAAAACGTAAAGGTAAAACACGTTTACAAGGAATTTATGGTGGTGACTTATTAGTATGGGGTGGAAATTTGAAAGAAAGATACAAATATGCTAATGGCCTAACTCAAACAAATGATGCCGCAACAACCTTTAATGAAAACTTAGATGCTGATAATGCTGCAGGTTCAACAGATTTTGGTGCTAATGCAATTTCTGGATTTACAACAACGTCGAACGTTGCTACTTCATTAGATGGATATGCTAATGTAGATGCTGCTCGCGCTTTATCTAGAAAAACAAATGGAAAAATAGGTGTAGGGATTCGTGCTTTCATAGGTGCTGAATATTTTATTTTGCCTAAAATATCTATTGGAGGAGAATTTGGTTGGGGAATTGGTTACCAGTTAAACACTAAAGACAAATCTACTTGGGATGCAGAAGGTACGTCAACTGTTGCTGGTTCTACACAAATTGGAAAAGAAGTAAAAGTGAAAGACAGCGTTAATGGTGGATCTAACTTTATCCTTGATACAGATAGAAATGCATCAAACTCTAACACTTATAACCTAATGGGTGGCTCAGGTACAATTCGCTTAACATTCCACTTCTAATTTAATTAGAATACAATCACAAATTAAAAAGCCTCACAAACTGTGAGGCTTTTTTTTTGCAATAACATGGTAAATAAAAAATATAACCCTACTTAGGTTGATTACCACTTTATGATTCTAATCACTTCTGTTTATGATTAAGGTCAATTTAAATACAAGTAATGGACGATAACTTTGAGTAAAAAATATACTTATGAAAACTGGAGAAAAAATTTACACACAACATGCTGATCATACAGAATGGTTAAACAAAATGAAATTTTATAACGATGAAATTGTTATTCTAAAAAATAGATTAGCTGAAATTGCCAATAAAAACAATCAAAAAGAAGTATTAGCCCAGGTTGAACATTTTCAAAATCAGTTTATTATCCAAAAAAATAATATTGATGAAATTTCACACACGATTCATGTAGATGAAGATGTTATCGAAAAAGAAATTACTAAAAATGAAGTCGCTGTTGATCATAGAGAAATGCCTTCTCACAGTGGAGAAAAAAATACTGTTGAAGCTTTCGAAAAAAACTTTAATGAATTGAGAACTGAATTTAAAACATTCGCATCCAAATGGATGTAACAAATTAAAAAAATGAAATAAAAAAAGAGGTTTGACTAGTCAAACCTCTTTTTTTTGTTGTGATGTGTCATCAAAAAAATAATGACATGAATTATTGAAATTGATTAAATAAACGAATCAATTCTTGTGACTGAACAACACCTGATTGTTTCCAAACTGGTTTACCATTTTTAAAAATAATAAGTGTTGGAACACTTCTTACTTGATAAGCTTGCGCTGCCTCTTGATTTTTATCCACATCCACTTTTATAATGGTTGCTTTATCACCCATTTTAGACTTCACATCACTTAATATTGGTGACATTGTTTTACAAGGTCCACACCATTCAGCAAAAAAGTCAACTAATACAGGTTTATCCGAGTTTATGATTTCATTAAATTTATCCATTTTGTTTATTTTGAGGGATTTCACAATTTCCATTTGCACAAGCTGCACATGAATTTACTAAAGCATGTAATAATAAAAATACACCGCCAGTCAGTAAAAAATAATCTGACTTCATAGCACCATTTATAATAAAGATAAATGATAATACTAAACGCGTGATGCGCCAAAGTGTCCAATTGGTTAATAATCGTTCTTTCATCCTATTACACTTTACCATTTAAACTCATCCAACCACCTCCGTTATATACTTCAGTGTATCCCATCGCAATTAATGTTGATTTACCAGATGCACTTCTCATGCCACTGGCACAACAAGTAATTAGAGGCACGTTTTTTTTAATTTTATTTTTACTCGACGATAACTCGCTTAAGGGCAAATTAATACTCCCTACAACATGCCCAGATGCATATTCTCCACGAGATCTTACATCAATAATTTGAGCCCCTTTCTTCATAAGCTCTTTATAATCTATTGCTGGGCCAAAGCCTAATGCATTTTTAATGGTATTAATCATGGTATTTTATTTATTAGCTTCAATAATTGATGTTTTATCTTTGTATTCTTTTTTAAACTTATAAAAAAAGTTCAACCATATTATTCTCGACCATCTCAAGGTAAGTGGAGCAACTATAACGATAAAGCCCATAACAAAAAGGGCAAAATTTAATGTTTCCCAATCTAATACTTTGTATTCTAAAAAATACCAAATCATAAACCATCCAGAAGAAATCGCATAAGAAACATACAATGCGCCATAAAAAAAACTAGGTTCACTTTCATACTTCAAATCACAATGACTACAATTTGAATGCATGCTAAACATTTTAGATAAATTATAGGGGTTTTTTGAAGTGAATATATCACCTTGATGACACCTTGTACATTTATTAAACAACATGGAATATAGAATATTTAAAATCAACATAACGAAAAGGATTTAAAATGATTGATGTAATTTCTAATTTTACAGTACAAAAATACATAAGAAAAAAAAGAATCTGTGTGATAATTGTTACATATCTAAACTCTTATATCAAACGGAAATTATGAATTAAAAAATCACAACAAAAAGTTCAATTATTGATTAAACTGATTATCCAATAATGTCGTACAGTCCCAAAAAAACTAAAATAACACCAACGCAACTTGAACTATACATAACGATATCAAACGATTGATTCGAGTGGAAATTAAAACATGTAATAAAAAAGCCTGCAACTAAAAAAATGCTTCCAAAACCTATTTTTATGAGACCTTGCTTTCTTTTAATAGCATAATGTACTTTTTTAAGCTGTTTCATGATTTCTAAAACTAAACTAACATCTGATGTTTTTTCGATCAGTCTCTTTTCTATTTCATCAAAAGCCACTTTATCACCTTCCAGTTTTTTTGCAAAGACATATAAATGCTCCCATTGATCTTCTTTAAATACCATCGCGTTAGTTTTATGTTTAACTAAGCTATAAAAAATACCCTTTAAAAAAAATGAGAAATGTCATCTTTAAAAAACAACTCTAAAAAAGACTTACTAAATTTAGGATGAAAGTAGTTTAATAAGAAAGCTTACAATCCTATAATTAAGCCGTTGTACTAAACAAGTTACCTTCTGGCACTTTTTTCCAATAGCGCTTATCATAGGCTAAACAAATATTTCGAAGAAATAATTTACCTGCATCTAAAATTTCAATTTGATCATGATTAACTTGAATTAAACCATCTGTTGAAAATTCTAAAAATTTATCAATAGCATCATGATAATGCTTATCAATAGGTGTTTGATGTTTACACATTAAATCTAAAATATGTTGACGAATTATCAAATCCTCTTGTGTTAATGAGTGCCCTTTAAAAATTGGGAAACGACCTTCATTTACCACTTTTTGATACTCTTCCACAGTTTTGATATTTTGCGCAAAAGCATCCCATGTATCACTGATAGAAGAACAACCTAAGCCTACTAACAACTTGGTTGTATTGGTTGTGTATCCCATAAAGTTACGATGCAATGTTTTATTTTTAAAAGCATCAAACAAAGCATCGCTTGCCAAGGCAAAATGATCCATACCGATGTCAGAATAATGAGCCTCTATAAACAGTTTTTTACCCTCTTCGTATAAACTCCGTTTGTAACTATCCAATGGTAAATCTTTATCTGTATATTTTCGTTGTCCTGGTTTTAACCAAGGCACATGCGCATAGCTATAAAAAGCTATACGTTCGGGCTTAAGTGTAATTATTTTTGAAATAGTATCATGAATTGTTTCAATGGTTTGATAAGGCAATCCGTATACTAAATCAACATTAATCGAGGTATAACCAATTTCTCTTGCCTCATGCATAACTTGCTTTACTTCTTCAAATGTTTGATAGCGATTGATTGTATCTTGAACCTTAAATTCAAAATCTTGAATACCAAAACTAATACGCTTAAAACCTAACTGATATAAAGCTTGCAAATGTTTTTTTGTTGTATTACTAGGATGACCTTCAAAACTAAAATCATAATCAGAAGCTAGGTCGACAGTACTTAAAATAGATTCTAATAAATTACTTAAATTTTCTGGAGAAAAAAAAGTGGGCGTTCCTCCTCCTAAATGTATTTCTTTGATTAAAGGCTTGCTCTCAAACTGATTTAAATACAACTGCCATTCTTTAATTAACGTTTCAATATAAGGTATTTCAACCTTATGATTAACGGTGATACGTGTGTTGCATGCGCAATAAGTACAAAGACTTTCGCAGTAAGGCAAATGTATATACAAACTAATTCCATCTGCATTATATTTAATAAATGCATCTTTAATATGTTCAATCCAGTTCGATTCATTTAAATTATTATCCCAGTAAGGAACAGTTGGGTAACTTGTATAGCGAGGCGCCTGAATATTATATTTAGAAACTAAGTCCATATTTTTACATGTAATTTAAATCATTGTCTTTTTTAAGATGAATGATTTGTAATGAATTGAATAGAAAAATGATTGGATAAGTGGGATCAAATTCATGCCATTTTTTTCCAAAATTAGCCCTACCACCATACTTATGATGATTATTATGGTAACTTTCACCCATCATTAAAAAATCAATAGGTAATAAATTTTTAGCAGTATCATTTACTTTAAAACTTACATATCCATATTTATGAGCAAACCAATTAATGATTGCGCCATGAACAGGACCCATTAAAAAATGAATTGGTAATAATAAATACATCCACCAATGAGTGGCATAATGATAATAAACTAAAAAATAAAAAACACCCCAAGCAATTCTTACTATCCAACTTCCTGCCACTTTTTCAAAAGAAGGCCAGTAAGGAACACCTTTTTTAAATTTACCATCCATTTCTTTCGTATCATTTAATACTGATAAATAAACTACCAAGGTTTTTTTCATCATATCAAATAAATTTTTAGAATACATGGGTGAATGCGGATCTTTATCTGTATCAGCATATGCATGATGTAAACGGTGCATAATACCATACGCTTTAGGACTTAAAAAGGATGATCCTTGAAAAACCCATGTAAAGAAATAAAAAAACTTTTCCCAAAATTTATTCATTGTAAACATTTGATGTGCTGCATACCGATGCAAATAAAATGTTTGGGCAAATAAGGAAAGATACCAATGGGCGAGAAAGAAAATAAGAATGTACATGTTATTATAAATTAAACGTTATTTAAAAATTAATTGTTGTTCATTTTTTAGTTCGGTTAAAAAACTATCTATAATACCTTGCTTTACATGAGGCATCACAACGATTTTATACCAATTTGGTTTTACTTCATGATTGTCAGGAACCAAATGAAATTTCATGGCTAATTCGTGACTTATATAATTTGCGTCGATTGTTACGATATTTAAATCAGGATGACGAAAATACTTGACGCTTAACTCATTAAGTTTTTCGCAAATAAAGGTTGCTCTATCCACTAACTGATGCATTTTTACTGTCCAACC
This sequence comes from Bacteroidia bacterium, assembly GCA_044353195.1. Classification (GTDB taxonomy): domain Bacteria; phylum Bacteroidota; class Bacteroidia; order B-17B0; family Aurantibacillaceae; genus UBA4416. Next base: position 6,007 of record JBILCJ010000073.1, read on the forward strand.
TACAGAACCATGAATACGCAATATCATCCAAACACAAACAGCATTTGCACCTGAACGACTGCCACAAAGGGTATAATCTTTTCCTTTTACATAACCAGCTTCATTAGTACACACGTATTTCATGAAATTTTTTCTTACTAAAAAAATTCCTGTTCCATAAGGTGCTTGCAACATTTTATGGCCATCTATAGAAAACGAGGAAATACTTTTATTTTTAAAATTAAACGAATTGTTAGTATTAATAAAAGGATAAATAAATCCACCGTAAGCACCGTCTACATGCAATTTATAATTAACTTGAAGTAAATCTAAAAACGAAGTCAGTTTATCAATATCATCTACAGAGCCAAACATGGTGGTTGACATATTGACATTAACAATAAAATAGTTGATACCATTTGCTAATGCAGATTCAATTTGACGTTCAAATTCTTTAAAAATAATCTCACGAGTAATTTGATCAACAGAAATTTCAATGCTTTTTAAATTCAACAAATCAATTCCTTTGGGAATGGAATAATGTGTATCTGAAGAATAGACAACTGCAATCTCATTTAATTGAGCTTGATATTCTTGAACATAAAAATTTCTATAAATCCATAAGGCTTCAATATTTGCTTCTGTTCCTCCACTAGCTACATATCCATCATATGAAGATGGTTCGGCTCCAAAGATTTCCTCAGCACAAATTTTAATTAAATCCTTTTCAATCTCATGTGTTCCCGAAAAAAAATCTTCGTGTTCATCTCCTAATGTATGAACACCAATATGATTAGGGTTAGCAATTAACGTAGATAAAAATGGCGCGTCCTTCAAAAAAGGAGCGTCGTCGTAAAAAATATCCGTATCTAAAAATGTACCTGGAATACCAATAATATTTTCAGTTCTGTAATTTGTGTTTTTACTTAATGATTCAAACACTTTGGATTTAATTTGCGATTGCGTGTATTTTTGCCAGAACATAAATTTATTTTTTGTTACATTTTTTTGGTGCACACTGTATTTCAACTTTTGAATTAGTTGGTTTTTCACAACATGCTACCTCGTGACTTTCTTTTTCGAAAGCAGGACTAAGATAAGGTATACCTAAATTCAATCCTCTTACAATGAGCATAATTGCCATTATGGTAACAACAATGGGCATTGATTTACGAATTGTATTTCGGTAGGTTAAAGAAATAAACTGTCCAAAAAAAGCAACTGCATACATGATGGGAATGGTTCCGATTCCAAAATAAAACATGAACTCAGCTCCATGTATAAAATGACCTGTAGCAATAGCGCCAGCAATTCCTAAATAAACTAAACCACAAGGCAATAAACCGTTTAACACACCAATTAAAAACAGAAAGTGTAATCCTTTTTTATTAAATAAATTCCCTAATTGAATTTTAATAGAAGAAATAAAAGAATAGATAAAACCTAAACGATGGGATTGAAATAGTTTTGTATTTGCAAAAAAAACAGAAAGTAATAAGATGGTGCCTATGCTAATTGATAATGCTTGTTGAAAGCCACCTAAAAAAAATGATTGACCTAGTAAACCAAATATCAAACCTAAAACAGTGTAGGTTAAAACTCTTCCTAAATTATATAAGAAAATACCTAAATATTTTTTGACTGTTGAATACTGATGAACTGGCAGTGCTAATGCTATTGGGCCACACATGCCTATACAGTGAAAACTTCCTAAAAGTCCTAAAGATATAGCCGCCAGTATTAATTGCATAAATTAATTTATAAAAATAACTTCCTCTTTAAAATAGTTGGTGTGATTACTCACCCATGATAATTGTAATTTATAGGCACCATGAATTAAAGAGGGTTCATTAATAATTTGTGTACCGTTATTAAAATCCATTTTAATTTTAATGTCTTTACTCGAATCGGATGGTCTAAAAAAAACAATCGAACCTTCTATACCTCTTCTGCAAATAGTAGAATCGATTGTTAATGTAATTTGCTTTCCATTGATTTCATGGTTTATACTTCCATTCAAACTTTTTTCATTATTAATTGAATTAATTTTATCTTGAAATGCAATTTCTTGAGCGTAATAATCTTTGCTCACTAACTCCACTTTTTGTCCGAAACTCATAAAAACCAATGTTAGTATAAGTGCTACAAAACCAAGATACAATACTGTTATTTTAACTCCAAAGTTCATACTAAATAATTTTAGTGGTTAATGTTTAAATTTAATTGGTCCTAAAAAATTGGTTTTAACGGTTTTTATTTTTACACCATTTGAGTAAACTCCAATTTCTAATTTCATTTTTCTATCTGTTAAATCCTGTTTATTGAGGTATACAAAAAATTCTCCTTCTGTTACACCTTCTTCTTTAACCACAATATCCTTCCCTATTAATTGAATTTTAGAATTCTTAAAATTTTCAATTTTTAAATTAACTGGCATTCGATCCCTAGTTTTATTTACTAATTTGATGGTAAATAAATTACTCAGTTGATTATTAGGTTGTTCCTGATAAAGCATTCCTTTTGCCCTTAACACAGTTGCATCAAAATCAGAACGTGTGGTTATTAAAAAAACTTCTACACTAATTAAAACCAACAACACAGCTGTGTAGGCTTTCATTCTTGTAGTAAACGCTAGTTTTACTTTATTTTTAATTCCATTTTCAGAAGCATAACGAATCAATCCTTTTTCTAAACCAACACTATCCATCATGTGATCACAAGCATCTATGCATGCTGTGCAACTAACACATTCTAATTGTGTTCCATTTCTTATATCAATTCCCGTTGGACAAACCTTGACACATAAATGACAATCAATGCAATCACCTCCTACCCTCACTTCATTTTTCTTAAAATGATGTCTATCCTCTCCTCTCACATAATCATAAGCCACAACAACAGAGTCGGCATCTAATAATACTCCTTGCATGCGGCCATAAGGACAAACTATCAAACAAACTTGTTCTCTCATCCACCAAAAAATAAAGAAAAAAACAGTTGTAAAAACTAAAATACCAGCAAAGGCTCCAGTGTGTTCTCCTATATTTCCTAAAATCGCAAAAACTCTATCAATGCTAATTAAATAACTAAGTAATGTAATAGCGGTGATAAAAGAAATACTATAAAATAAAATAAACTTTAAAAGGCGTTTTTTAATTTTATCAATATTCCATGGAGCGTTTTTCAAAGCTTTTTGGTAATTAGCATCTCCTTCAATCCAATATTCTATTTTACGAAATATCATTTCCATAAAAATAGTTTGAGGACATGCCCAGCCACAAAATAAACGACCAAATACAACCGTAAATAAAGCAATGAACACAATAAAGATGAGCATGCCTAAACCAAAAATAAAAAAGTCTTGAGGCCAAAATATTGCACCAAATAAAATGAATTTCTTTTCAGCAACATTAAATAAAAATAAAGGCTCTCCATGATACTTAATAAATGGCGTTGCAAAAAGCACAACTAAATACAACCATGTAAAATAGGTTCTAAAATCGTAGAACTTACCATTCGGTTTATTAGGAAAAATCCATGCTCGATTGCCTTGTTCAGTAACAGTTGCTATACTATCTCTAAACAATTCATCGTGCAGATTGTTATCCTTATTATCGGGAACATTCATTATTTTTTAATAACCTTTAAACTGTCTGATGGTATTTGAATGTGTAAGCTGTCATCTTTTACACGTGTTGAATCATTTATTGGAGACACTCCTGCTTCAGTATATAAATCACCTTGTGGTGCTTT
>JBILCJ010000251.1:0-2629 GCA_044353195.1 Bacteroidia bacterium
TGTCGTAACCTTGAAAAATTAAAATAATTCCTAAAAATAATCTAACGAACAGTTCTGCCAAACTCATATTAACATCTAATGTATTCATACACCTAAAGTATATAAGATCAATTGGTGTCCTAATGATTTATATCATGTTAATAATTGATTTTTACTGTGTTTATTTTTTTAATGCCTTTGATTTATTTTTAAAATATTTTTTAAATGGCCATGTTACCTTTATAGCCTCCATCGTTTCATTGAAACCAAGAGTTCCATGTTTTAAGTTTATTAAACTTTGATTAAGATTATGAGTTAAGGATGTATCATTTAGTAATGTTCCAATTGTACCTTGCCCATGATTTATCTTTTCAGAAATGTATTTGAAGTTACTCGTAATGGTTGAAATAGAATCACTCATGCTTTGTATATTTTGCATAGTTTGATTTATTTTTTTTGCAAATAACGTATCTGTCAGAAGTTTTCCTACTGTCCCATTTCCTGATTTTACACCTTTAACAATGCTTTTTAAATCACTTGTCATGATGTATGCACTTTCACTTGTTTTGTTAATGTTAATAATAGCTTGTTTTAAATTTTTAGAAATTGTAGTATCCATCAAAATGCTCCATAACGTATTTGGCTTATTTAAACGATTAGCAATTATTTTCATATCATTGGTTATTTCTTTTATGTTTTGATTAGATACTTCTAATGTTCTCATCATAGCATCCGTTCCAATAGGATTGATACTTTTAATGATATCTCCATCTGTAACACAAGAGGCATTTTCGTCTGAAGATGAAATATTGATTAATTTATTTCCCATCAAACCATCTGTGCCTACAGTTGCAATAGCATTTTGTTTAATGAATTGTCTTACATCATTTTCTATAATCATAACAACATTGACAGTAGAGTCATTTTCAATTTCTACTTTTTTCACTGTTCCAATATCAATACCGGTAAATCTTATATTGTTACCGGGCATTAAGCCATTAATAGTTTTAAATTTGGCATGTAGCTCAAAGGTTGAACCAAAAAAATTTTGTTTGGAACCAATTAAGTATAATGCTAAAATTAAAAGCGAAGTTCCTGATAAAACAAAAACGCCAACTTTACTATTTTTTGAAATTTCCATAGTGCTGTTTACTCAAAAAATTGTTTAATTTTTAAATCTGAAGAATTTTGTAATTCTTTTAAAGTTCCTGTGGCATAGCAATTTCCATCAATGAGTATCATAATTCGATCAGCAACAATTTTAACGCAATTAATATCGTGCGATATAATTATAGATGATGTTTTATATTTTTCTTTAATGTCATTCATTAAAACACTAATTTCTTTACCAGTAATAGGATCAAGTCCTGTTGTTGGTTCGTCGTATAAAATAATTTCAGGTTTAAGAATTAATGTTCTTGCTAAAGCAATTCGTTTTCTCATTCCTCCTGATAATTCAGCTGGCATCATATCAACTGTATTAGCTAAACCAACATTATTGAGAGCTTCCATTACCAAATCATTTACTTCATTTTTATTTTTCTTAAACCTATGTCTTCTTAATGGAAATTCTAAATTTTCACGAACAGTCATCGAATCATATAAGGCATTACTTTGAAATAAAAATCCAATTTTAATTCTTAATTTATCTAAATCAGATGAGTTTAATGTTGTAACATTTTTATCCAAAACGGTAATAGTCCCTTTATCTGGTTTCATTAAACCAATGATGCATTTTATTAAAACAGATTTGCCAGAACCTGATTTACCTAATACAACTAAATTTTCACCAGAAAATAAATTTAAATCAAAATCCTTAAGTACTTTATTTTCTCCAAATGATTTATGAATTTTTCTAATTTTTATAACCGCTTTTGCTTCATTATCTAATTCAAAACTTTGCTTTTTATCTGATGTAGTATCCATTAATTTATATTTAAAACATCGGTAATTTGCACAGCAAGTAAATCAATTATAAAAACTAATAAAGAAGATATCACCACCGCAGAGTTGGCCGATTGACCAACGCCTTCTGTTCCTTTTTTGGAATTAAAACCTTTGTAACATCCTATTATCCCGATGAAGAATCCGAAGAAATAGGTTTTCAAAATTGAAGGTGTAATATCTGAATATACAATGGTATCAAATACTTGATTCCAAAATAAATTCCAACTTACAACCCCATGTATATTAGCTCCTAAATAAGCACCATATAGAGAAACAGCATCAGCCAATATAACTAAGAACGGAATCATTAATGTTGTAGCCATTACTCTTGTTACTACTAAATAATTATAAGGATTTGTTCCCGACACATCCATCGCATCAATCTGTTCTGTAACTTTCATAGAACCTAATTCTGCACCTATGCCTGAGCCAATTTTACCAGCACATATTAATGCGGTTATAACTGGCGCAATTTCTCTAATAAGTGAAACAGAAACCATTTTTGGCAACCAAGCTTCAGCACCAAAATCGACTAGAGTAGGGCGAGACTGAATTGTAATAACTAAACCCATAATAAAAGCTGTTATCATTACTAGGCCAATTGATTTGTTCCCTATATAGAAGCATTGTCTTAAAAACTCTTTAAATTCAAATCGTGTTTTACATAGTTCACTAAAAAACCTGATAGTAAAACGAGAAACGT
>JBILCJ010000252.1:0-2627 GCA_044353195.1 Bacteroidia bacterium
TGGATATTGAGCAAGTTGCTGAAGCAACACCACATTTAATTTGGAAAGAAGAAATTGATCCAAAAGTTGGTTTACGCGATTTCCAATGTCGTAAAGTAGCATTTAACTTAGGTTTAAGTGGAAATGCATTTAAAGAAATGACAAAATTTGTTGCAGCTCTTTATAAAGCATATGATGCAACAGATTCATCGATGTTTGAAATTAATCCTGTATTAAAAACATCTGACGATAAAATCATTGCAGTAGATGCTAAAGTTTCAATTGATGATAATTCATTATTTAGACATAAAGACATTGAAGCAATGCGTGATGAATCAGAAGAAAATCCTGTTGACGTTGAAGCTCGTAAAGCAGAATTAAATTATGTGAAATTAGATGGTAACGTTGGTTGTATGGTTAACGGTGCAGGTTTAGCAATGGCTACAATGGATATTATTAAATTAAGTGGTGGTGAGCCAGCTAATTTCTTAGATGTTGGCGGTACTGCAAATGCTGAACGTGTTGAAAAAGCATTTCATATTATTTTAGGGGATAAAAACGTAAAAGCCATTTTAGTAAATATTTTTGGTGGAATTGTTCGTTGCGACCGTGTAGCACAAGGTGTTATTGACGCTTACAAAAACATGGGAACTATCAATGTGCCAATTATTGTTCGTTTACAAGGTACCAATGCAGAAGCTGCAAAAAAGTTAATTGATGAATCAGGATTAAAAGTATATTCTGCTATTCAATTACAAGAAGCGGCTGATTTAGTTAAAAAAGTAATTTCTTAATTATTAAACTAACATATCATTATTATGACTTTAAAAAAAACTAAATTCATTTTAACTTCAGCCATATTAGTTGCTACAACTTTTAGTGCTTGCCAAGATGATTCAAAAAATGAAGGTACTGATGACATCAGTGCAGTTGATACTTCAATTGTAGAATCACCAAAAGACGCCGAAACATTTTATCAAGTGCCATCACCTGGAGAAATGTTGAGTTTTATTAAGCAAGTAGGAGGGAAGAATAATAAGAATATTAGTTTTTTAAATAAAGTTGATAATCAAAAACAATACACTGATCAAAAATTAAAAGCCTTAAATTTCGGTATTTATAGCTGTGATTTGAGTTATTGTAGTGTTTTTGAAATTGGTACTGAAGCACTTAAGTATTTTAAAACCTTAAAAGAATTAGGAGATCAAATTGGTGTTTCATCGGCAGTAAAGCCTGAAAACTTAAAACGATTACAAGATAATATTGGAAATTCAGATTCATTAGCAATGATTACTGATGAACTCTATTTTGCATCTTTCGAAACATTAGAGGGATCAAAACAAGGTCCAACGTTGTCGTTAGTGGTAGCAGGTGGATGGATAGAAAGTTTATTTATCGTTACAAATTTGGCTAAGTATGAAACAAAAAGTGTCATAGTTGAACGTGTTTGCGATCAGAAATACACTTTGGATAACTTAATTGAATTTTTAAGAAAGTATAGAACTGATGAAAGCGTAGCTTCTGTATTAGTTAAATTTGAAGAATTACAATCAGAATTTTCTAAAATAGAAGAAAAAGAGGCTGATACGGTAAAGGTGAAAGATAAAACAAAACTTATTTTATCTGGTGGAAAAAATCTTATTGCGACGGCAGATCAATACAACCATATCGTTGATAAAATAAGAATTATTAGAAATTCATTTACTTTAACTAAATAACATTATTCGGATGAAAAAAATTATATTAACTCTATTTGTTACTGTTTGTGTATCCTTATTTTCTCAAACAGGTGTTTGTTTTAATTATCACAAAAGTTGTAGTGTTAAAAACAGCAAAAATGATAAAAACTGGATTTATGACACTCAATCACGTAGTGGTTTATTCAATCAAGGTATGACCTCAAAAATCCGCTGTGTGATTTATAAGGGCATGGATTATCGTATTAACGTATGTTGCGATGCTTCTTTAGGAGAAAAATTATCTTATAAAATATTTGATTCGAAATCAAATGAATTATTATATGATAATCAAACAACAGAAAATGCGCCAACATTTGAATTTCAAAGCTCAACAACACGTCAGCTGATTATTGAATTAACAGTTCCACAAGGTGCTGCTCAAAAGGAAAAACATAAACCAATTGATGCAGCTTGTGTTGGCTTATTGATTGAACATAAAGTAACAGAAAAACAAGGATTTTAATTTGTATAGAAAAATATACTTAACAAAAAAGGCTGAATTTATTCAGCCTTTTTTTATTTTATGAATAATGAATAACATCAGCTTGCGTAATTTCTTTATCGCAAAGTATAATTAATCGTTCAATGACATTTCTAAATTCTCTAATGTTACCCGTCCAGTTCCTATTTTGTAATTCATTAATGGCTTCTTTTGTTATTTTTTTTAATGCCACCCCGTGATCGGTACAAATTAAATTTAAAAAATGATTTGCTAACAATGGTATATCTTCTAAACGCTCATTTAAAGATGGTACTTGAATAGGAATAACATTTAATCGATGAAATAAATCTTCTCTGAATTCACCTTTTTCAATTTCTTTTTTTAAATCTTTATTGGTAGCAGCTATAATCCTTACATTGACTTTTATTTCTTTGTCACCACCAACTCGAGTAATTTTATTTTCTTGC
>JBILCJ010000253.1:0-2626 GCA_044353195.1 Bacteroidia bacterium
TATTAAATAATAACGATGTTGACTTAACGGCGGCAAATAACGTGATTATAGAAGATGTCGCAACAGAGATGAGTGTATTTAAGATAGAAGTTGAAGAACCTGTAGCAGAGGAGAAAAATATTCTGCCATTATTTGAAACACCAATTGAAAGACCAATTGAGAATGTTGAAGTTGCTAAATCTCAATTTATTATTAATGATGTAACTGATCGTTCAAATGAAATTGTAAATCAAATATCATCAGAAGATATTACAAGAGAAGAACAAATTAGATTAGCACAAGATCGTATCAAAAAATTAAAAGAGTTAACACTTAAAATGAAAACTCCTGAAGGACTTTCTCATTTAGAAAAAGAATCTGCATGGCAACGTAAACAAGTAAGCTTAGATACAAACTCTACACCTTCAACTGATTCACAAGTGTCTCGTTTTACTTTAGGTGAAAGTGATAATAAGAATATTGAAATCCGTTCAAATAATTCGTTTTTACATGACAATGTAGATTAGAAGTTTAATCAAATTTTTAAAAAGCTCATTTAGAAATCTAAATGGGCTTTTTTATTACTTTGATGAAAAATAAGTTTAAATTATTGACCGTACTAAATACAAATCCTATTTTATTTTCTAACACTTGAAAGACACTATTCACTCAAAATAATCTATTTATAATTCTTAAATAATAAAAACAATAAACTAAGGTTAATTACGTTAGTAAATTACTTAAATTCAACTCATGTTTTCAGAAAATTGGCACAGACGTTTTTTTTTATTTGGATTGATAAGTCTATTTTCAGGTTTATTATTTGGTTCTGCACTAATTAGTATTTCACAGTTTATATTAGGACTCAATTGGTTCTTAGAAAAAAAATACCCTGAAAAAATAAAGTCTATTTTTTCAAATCCTTATTTCTATATTTTATGTTCTTTATTCTTTTTACACATCTTAGGGTTTGCATATACAAGTGATATTTTTGCCGGATTAAATGATTTGAAAACCAAGGTGCCACTCGTGGTTTTTGCTATTATTTTTCTCTCAACAAAACCTTTATCGATTAAAGAATTCGAATGGCTATTTAAGTTTTTTATCGCTAGCGTAATTATAAGTTCTATTTGGTGCTTTTTGGTTTATAATGGAATTACGCATAAAAAAATCATTGATATCAGAGATGCTTCTGTATTCATGTCACATATTCGCTTTTCCATTATCATAGCGTTTACTATCCTATCAATATGTTATTTTTCTTTTTCAAAAAAAACAATAGTATTTGCTAGTCCCTTAATAATATGGTTACTATACTTTATGATTAAATTTCAAATGGCAACAGGTCTTATTATTTTAGTGGCAATTACTACTACTTTCGTTATAATTTACATGATGAAATATGTCAATAAATATGTTAACCTCATTGTATTTTCATCATTAATCTGCCTAAGTTATTTAAGCTTCCTGAAAATAAAATCAGATTTAACTATTTACAATAAACACCCACTAAACCCATACAACCAATTATTAAAGACAACTGCCAATAATAATTTATATTCTCAAGATACAACTCTGAATTTAGCAGAAAACGGAAATTTAATTACTGTCAATTTTTGTGATGCTGAATTAAAAAAAGAGTGGGAAAAGCGTAGTAAACTAAATTTTAACGAAAAAGATCATAAAGGAAATAACTTACGTTTTACAATTTACCGTTACATGTCTAGTAAAGGATTGACAAAAGATTCGATTGGAATAAATCAATTAGACTTTGACGACATCAAGCATATTGAAAATGGCGTGTCTAATTACAAATACCCAGATAATACAGGGTTAGAACAAAAATGGAGAGAACTTATTTGGGAGTATAACGGTTATAAAAGGAACGAAAATCCTTCAGGACATACATTATCAATGCGTTTAGAATTCTGGAAAACAGCTTTATACATCATTAAACAAAATCCACTATTGGGCGTAGGAACTGGAGATATTCAAATTTCATTTAATCAAGCTTATAATGAAACTCAATCCAAACTAAGTAAAGAATGGCGATTAAAATGTCATAATCAGTATTTCGCTATTATGGTTGCGTTTGGATTATTAGGCTTTATTCTTTTTATAGGCTACCTTATTATTCCAGCTTTAAAATTACGAAAAGAATTGCACCCATTGTATTGGCCTTTTTTGCTCATTATTGTCCTTTCATTTTTAACTGAAGATACCCTTGAAAGTCAAGCAGGCTTAACTTTTTTTGGAATATTCAACACCTTATTTATTTGGCTAGCCAGTTATAAAGAAGAAAAAAATTAATCATTCAATTTTAAAACTGCCATAAAAGCACTTTGCGGAATTTCAACATTTCCAACTGATTTCATTCGCTTCTTACCTTCTTTTTGTTTTTCTAACAATTTACGTTTACGACTAATATCTCCACCATAACATTTTGCAGTAACATCTTTTCGCATGGCACTAATTGTTTCACGAGAAATAATTTTAGCTCCAATCGCAGCCTGAATAGGTATTTCAAACTGTTGTTTAGGAATTAATTCTTTTAATTTCTCGCAAATCTTTTTTCCAAAATGATAAGAATTACTTCTATGAATTAAGCATGACAAGGCATCAACGGGTTCAGATTTTAATAGAATAT
>JBILCJ010000176.1:0-4712 GCA_044353195.1 Bacteroidia bacterium
TATCACAATTTTGCTGAGCTCCACCCTCATTGCGCGTCATCGAAAAATATAATTTTTTATTGTCTATGGAAATTGACGGACTCCCTTGACTATCATCTGTTTCGTTAAACGGAAATGGCATTAACTCTCCTGCATTAAAAGTTCCTTGTTTATCACGTTGTGCAATCATAAACACCTCTTTCTCTTTATCTGAAGCATAAACAACTGTTTTACTCTCAACTGGAACTTTTCGTGTAAAAAAACAATACACATCATCGGGCGATATATAGGCTAAATACTCATCGCGCTTGGTAGATACACCTAACACAACCTTAGGATCAAAAGGCACAACTTTTTTCTTTAACTCTTTTTCTTTCTTGGCAAATCGAACCATTTCTTTAGCCTGATAGAGTTCCGCCTCATAATCCTTAGCAAACTTTTTATCGTCTTCGTCTCTAAATGAAATAAACTTTTCAAGGTACTTAATGGCAGAATCATTTTTTAAATCTTCGTAATAATTAAACCCAATGAAATAATAAGGCTCTGAATGTAGCTGTGGGCAAAGACTTAATGCTCTCTGAAAATAAGGCGTTGCAGCACTAAAAGGCTTGTTGTTTAATTTACAAGTCACAACAATTTCATTTCCCATAGCTAAATTAGCCTCTGCAAAATCAGGTTCACTTTCCAAGCAAGCCCTCAAGAAATCCAAACGTTCAGGTTTCTTATATTTTTTTTTATTAGTGGCTTTTTCAAATAACTTAATCGCTTTTTTATTGTCGATTTCTTGACAATACGTTATTTTAGTTTCTTCCTCTTCTTGGGCCAATGAAGGCATTGCCATGCATAAAAAAGAAATGATATAAATAAAAAAATGAATCCGCATATCAGGTAACTATTAATTAAAAGAATACATTAAATATAAGGCCACTTTTGTTCAAAATAATAATAAACCGAACTAATTATTTACGCATACTTGTTAATAGGAAACCATCTTTGAAAAACGGAGTCTGTTTTTATAAACACTTTTTTTCGATTAATTTTTAGTACCTTTGCAAAATTATGCCAAATATAGTAGCCATTGTAGGTCGTCCAAATGTAGGGAAATCGACTTTATTTAATAGATTAACGGAAACACGCGAAGCCATTGTTGATGAAGTAGCGGGTGTAACGCGAGATAGACATTATGGTAAAGCCATGTGGAATGGTATTGAATTTTCGGTCGTTGATACGGGTGGTTACATTCAAGGGAGTGATGATGAATTTGAAGGAGAAATCCGTAAGCAAGTGCAAATTGCCATAGATGAATGTACATCTATGTTGTTTTTAGTGGACGTTTCTGAAGGCATTACCGAATTTGATAAAGAAGTAGCAAAAGTTGTTAGAAAAAGTAAAAAACCAGTGATGGTGGTAGTAAACAAAGTGGATAACGCAGATAGAAATGCGTATGCAGCTGAGTTTTATGCCTTAGGTTTAGGAGAACCTCATTGTATATCTTCTAATAGTGGCAGCGGAACAGGTGATATGCTTGATGCGTTAGTGAAATCATTTCCTGAAGATACGGGTGCAATTCCGGGTGATCATTTACCTAAAATTGCGATTGTTGGCCGACCAAATGTGGGAAAATCATCTTTAACCAATGCTTTATTAGGAGAAGAAAGAAATATTGTAACTGCAATTGCTGGTACAACCAGAGACACAATCCATAGCCGTTATAATAAATTTGGTCACGATTTTTTATTAATCGATACGGCCGGCATGCGCAAAAAAGCAAAGGTTCACGAAGATTTAGAGTTTTATAGTGTGATGAGAACCATTCGCGCCATTGAAACATCAGATGTGTGTGTATTAATGATTGATGCGCAACAAGGTATTGAATCTCAAGATTTAAATATCATTCATTTAGTTGGTACTAATCACAAAGGCCTTGTTATTGTGGTGAATAAATGGGATTTGGTAGAAAAAGAAACCATGACAACCAAGCATTTTGAAGAAGCTATTAAAGCGAAATTAGCGCCTTTTAAAGATGTTCCTATTATTTTTACTTCTGTAACTGAAAAGCAACGTATCATGAAAGTGATTGAGGTAGCGATGGAAGTGTATCAGAATAAAAAAACAAAAATACCTACTAGTAAATTGAATGAATTCTTTTTACCATTGATTGAAAAATACCCGCCACCAGCCATTAAAGGACGCGTGGTGAAAATAAAATACGTGACTCAAATAACAGATACAAGCGCTTTTATTTTCTTTTGTAATTCCCCCCAATATTTGGCAGACGCTTACAAACGTTTTTTAGAAAATAAATTCAGGGAACACTACAATTTTACTGGCGTTTCAGTTTCATTCTATTTTAGAAAAAAATAATTTTTTCAATTTTTTTCCTAATAAATAGTGATTGACTAAAAAAAGGTTTTATTTACTTTTTTGAAAAAAAGTTGTTTTTTTCACATTTAAAAAAACTTCCTTTTTGCTTGTTATTTCCAAAAAATTGAGGATGTTAAAAAATACAAAAGTTTAACTCACTGAAAATCATTAAATTGTAATTGTAATTGATACAATAAACCTAAAACATTGTTTTTCGCAAACTTGTTTATTTATCAACAACTAATGAACATTTTTTCATTTTCCTTTGGAATTTCAGTTTTTAGTTTATAGCTTAGATTATACGAAATAATTTAATAACTATTTACTAACTAAAAACAAACGCAATTATGAAAAAAATGTACCTTAATTTAGTAAAACAATCAAAAATAGGACTGTTGTCTCTAACAGCTATTTTTGCCCTATTGATAGGAAACATACAAACAAACGCTCAAGTTTTATTAACGGAGTCTTTTGATGGAACCACTTTTGTTCCTACTGGTTGGACTAATGTATTAACATCTGGAACTGCAACCTGGTCAAGAGTTACAACTGGATCGACTGGTTTTCCATCTGTTACAGTTCTACCGAAATCTGGAGCAGGTGAAGCTAAATTTAATTCCTATGATGCAAGCACTGGTGTTCGCTCCCTTATGACACCTGTTTTGAACTTTACAACTATAGGCACAAAACAAGTGTCATTTTGGATGTTCAGAGACAATGGATACAATACCTCAGCTGATAAAATAGATGTTTTAGTAAATACAGTCAGTAATTTAACTGGTGCAACACTTTTAGGAACTGTCAACAGAGCAAATGGATTGGCGCCAACTGTAAGTGCAAACGGATGGTATAAATATACATTTACTGTACCTGCTAGTTTTAATACAGCTACAAACTATGTATTCTTCAGAGGGACTTCTGCTTGGGGAAATAATATTTACATTGATGATGTAGAGATTACTAACTTATATGCAGCTGCTGCAAATAACTGTTCGTTTGATTATATATCAAATGTTACCCTGTCAACCATTAATAGAACTTCTGCTTGTGATACTTACTCATTATGGGCAACTCCTAACCCAACGCTTACTCAAGGAACAACCTATACTTTATCAGTAACTACAGCTGGTGATTTAGAAGGAATTAGAGCTTGGATTGATTACAATGGCGATGGTGCATTTAACAATGCTGTTGGAACAGAATTAATTGCTGGACCTTCTTTTGCCGGTACTGTTCCTGCTACCTACGTAGTGGCAGTTACTATCCCAGGAAGTGCTACACCGGGATTAACAAGATTGAGAGTAAGATGTAATTACGGTGCAGCTCCTGTTGATGCGACCTCTGCTCAAACTTGGGGCGAAACTGAAGATTATAATGTTACTATTGCAGCTGGTTTAAGTTGTGTTGGCTCACCAAATGCTGGGATAGCAGCTATTTCTGCCGCTAGTGGTTGTGCTGGTAATCCGGTAACCGTATCTGCTACTGGCTTATCAACAAGTCCTGGACTTACTTTTCAATGGCAAAGTGCATCTGCTTCTACTGGGCCTTGGACCAATATGGGAGGTCCTGCTACTACTGGATCTCCTTTCCCCACTTCTGCAACTGCTACAACCTTTTATAGA
Organism: Bacteroidia bacterium; assembly: GCA_044353195.1. GTDB lineage: Bacteria > Bacteroidota > Bacteroidia > B-17B0 > Aurantibacillaceae > UBA4416. The sequence continues at coordinate 3,966 of JBILCJ010000176.1, forward strand.
ATAGTTTCTACTTGTACAACGAGTGCATTAAGTGCAACATCATCAGTTATATCTTACCAAGTTAATAGTTGTACTGGGTCAATCGTTTTATTTGATTCTTATGGAGATGGTTGGAATGGAGCAACCATGCAACTTTACGTTAACGGAACATTGTTTGAAACTTTTGGAAGTACATTTACGGCAGGTGCATCACAAACAATTAATTTTTGCTTACCTGCAGCTTCTACTTATGCATTAGTTTTTAATAATGGTGGGGCATTTTCATCTGAAGTTGGTATTACTTCCCTTAATATTAACGGCTCGAACGTTTATTCTGTAGGCGCTGGTTTAGCTACTGTTGGTTCAACGTTAACAACTGGCGCTGCTTGTCCCCCTTCATGTTCTGGAACACCTAACGCTGGTACTGCCGTTATTTCATCAACGGCGGGATGCGCTGGTGGCGTTCTTAATTTATCTTCCACTGGTTTATCTGCAGGCGCTGGCCTTGCATACCAATGGAGCAGCGCATCAAGCGCTACAGGCCCATGGACAAACATTATTGGTGCAACGGCCCCTTCATACTCGTTAACGTCTGCAGTAGGTACAACTTTTTATAGAATTGTGAGTACATGTACTACAAGTGCAACAAGTAATACTACAAACGTTGTTTCGTTTGCTGGAACTAATTGTATTTCTACAAATGTACCAGCTACAGGTTCTAATACTATCAACTGTGGAACAAGTACTAAATTGTATGATAATGGTGGT
>JBILCJ010000076.1:0-9554 GCA_044353195.1 Bacteroidia bacterium
AAAACCTGAACTTTTATTTTGTTCGTTACAGTCTGAAACTGGAAAAGAAATTCAAGATTTTTTTAAATTAAAGGATGCTAACAGCGTTTTATTAGTAGAAAATAATAATTTATATACAAAATCTACTGCCGCGCTAAAAATTACAACCTATTTGAAAGGTGGTTTACCTTTACTCTATTTTTTTATTATTGTGCCATTATTTATTAGAAACAGTATTTATAATTATATTGCTAAAAACAGATACAAGTGGTTTGGTAAAAGAGACACGTGTATGACTCCAAACAATGAAATTAAACAACGATTTATTTAAAAAAATATGACCAAACTTTCTGTAAATATCAATAAAATAGCAACATTAAGAAACTCACGCGGAGGAGATACGCCCAATTTAATTCAAGTGGCATTAGATGCAGAGCGATTTGGTGCACAGGGCATTACAGTGCATCCGAGACCAGACGAACGACACATTCGCTACCAAGATGTGTATCATTTAAAACCACTCTTAAAAACAGAATTTAATATTGAAGGAAATCCCAAAATTCAAAAATTTGTAGATTTAGTATTAGATGTAAAACCTGAGCAAGTAACATTAGTGCCTGATAGCGATGGGCAGCTTACTTCTGACCATGGTTGGGATACGCTAACTCATAAAAACTATCTAACAGACATTGTAGCCACCTTTAAAAAAGCAGGAATTAGAACGTCTATTTTTGTTGATGCTGATTTAAACATGATAGAAGGTGCCAAAGAAACTGGAACGGATCGCATCGAATTATATACTGAATCTTACGCTCACTTTTATAATACAAAGAAAGAGGAAGTGATTAAACCATTTACAGCAGCCTCTGAACTTGCAGTAAAATTAGGATTAGGCGTCAATGCAGGTCATGATTTAAGTTTACAAAACTTAGCTTATTTTAAACAGAACACAAAAAATTTATTAGAAGTTTCTATTGGACACGCCTTAATAAGTGATGCATTGTATTTTGGATTAGAAAATACAATCCAACTGTATTTAAAGCAATTGAAATAAATTAATGGCTAACGATTATTTTTTTGACTGATTCACCTATTTTTAAAAAATAGATGCCATTCATTAAATCCTTCACATCAATTTGAATTTCATGAGTTGATTTTTGACAAACATTTTGTTTCAAATCTAATTCTACTCCATACGAATCATACAGTGAAATAGAAGATAAAGTTGAGACATGTTCAAATTTCAACATCAATAAATCCTTAACTGGATTTGGAAAAGCTCGTATCATTGAAGCTTTTTTATCAACATCATTAATCCCTACAATACTGTAATTACCGCCAACTAACATAGAATCTGTTTTTACAACATAAACATCTGTTAATACCGCTCCATAACCTTTTGTATATCCAACGGCCGCATAACCTTTATCTGATGTTGCCACAATTGAAAACGTTTCGTCATAATCAAGAGAACCGTAATCTGTTGCATTCAAATAAAATAAATTAACGTTTAATTCCAGTAGTTTAAATTGTAAATTATAACCAGGAAAATTCTCTTTTTCAATAAGTGTAACAATATTACTATTACGTTTTGAAACAGTTATGGAATTAAACACACGATCATTTGAAACGTCGTTATCTAAAAACTGAAAACCAACTACACCACTGTTATTAATTCTTAAGGCGTAAGCTTCTAAAAAATCAGTAGTTATGGATTGTTTGGCTCCTGCAATTAAATAATCTCCATTTGGATGCTCAATGATACAATTACCAAAATCTTCTTTATCGCCTCCATAAAATTTACACCAGGTAGAATCACCTAATGTATTTATTTTAAAAACCCACATATCACCATAAGTAAGATCTGTGTAGCTTTTAGAATAACCTGTCAGTGCATAACCACCATCAGATGTTTGAATCACTGATTTAAACTCATCATCCTGACTTCCACCAAATGTTTTAGACCATATCGCATTTCCTAAAGCATCTGTTTTAATAACGTATCCATCCGCATTGCCTCGTCCAAAACTATAGGTAGTACCTGCGATAATAAAACCGCCATCTGTTGTTTGTTTTAAACTATAACCAAAATCCCAATCAACACCACCATAATTTTTTTGCCAAACTAATTGCCCAATTTTATCAACTTTAACCAAATACATATCATAGCCACCCACACCAAATGAATTTGTATAACCAAGTATCACATAACTTGAATCTGATAATTGAATAACACTTTTAGCTGTTTCATTATTATAATCGCCAAAGGTTTTTTGAAAGACAACTTCACCCATCTTATTAAGCTTTGTTAAATACATATCCGTATTACCAAAGCCAAAACTACTGGTTGAACCTGCAACGATGTATCCAGTATCAATCGTTTGTTTTAAATCGTATGCTACATCGTAACCATTGCCCCCAAAACGCTGAAAAAATTTCGACGGTGCCTGCGATATCAACATTGAATAGCAAGACATGAAAACGATAAAGCCAATTTTTTTCATTGTATTAATTTTTAAATTTACGTGCTAATGCAAAGAATAAGCCTTGACCAAATGTTTTTTTAGGCGCGATAAAACCTTGTAAACTATTACTACCTATTTTTAAATACCAATTATCATTCATGTAAGCAAATGTTAAACCTACATTTAAGCGTGAATAACCACCATAACCAATGTGTAAATCACTAGTAATTACTTTTGATAATTTATACTCCACATTTGAAAATAAATACGGTTTAAAATTTGAACTGAACAGATACCTAAATCCTGTACTTACGGCTAACTTTTGATTGACTGTAATTTTATTTATAATTAATAAATTAGCTGGAATATTGTTATTAAAGGACTCACGGCGAGCATTTGATAATTTTTGAATGAGTGTATCTTTATTGATATAAGCAAGCGTTGAATCTTTCAAATCAACTAAGTTATTAATTTGTATTCCGTCAAATGTAAAAAGTGAATCACTACTGTATTGAACACTATTATCAAACCAATGGATAAACCCCAAGTTATTGGCATTAACTGTCAACACGCTTCCTTTTCCTATAGAACTTTGATATGGAGTTTCAAAAAACAAGTCGGCACTTGCACCAATTCCAGAAAAGGCTAAGGGATTTGATTTACGACTGGTATCACTAAATGCCATGTTAAACTTAGAGTCAAAAATCAATTCGGTGCCATCACTATTTGTGTATAAAGATGAACCTGCTTTTGTTTTAACATAAAATAAATCTTGTCCTTTTATGAAGGAAATGGAAGCTCCGACTTTAGCCGTTGAGTCTATTTTATGATAAATAAAACCAAATTTTAATTCTTGAAAACGTAATGAATTAATATTGGTTCCACCTAACTGCTTGGTCTCGTTTAAATAAGGTTTATTACCATAAAACATTAACTGATAAAAATCTTTAGTGAATGTTGAATTAAAAATGCGTTGATCTTTAAACCCAATTAAATAAGAGTATTTTGAATTTCTTCCAAAAAAAGCAGATACATCATAATTCATATTTGCACCTAAAACACTGCTACTACTCATTTTATTGTTTGAAGCGTCTTTGAGATCGTTATTTATTTTTCCTCCAAAAATAAATTTATTGAGTAAGCCATTGTAAATACCATTTGAACCCATTTCAAATTCAGCATTAACTGAAACAGAACGACCTGTTTTATCAAAATTTAAAAACTCTGAATTATATTGACTGAAAGCCGTAAAAAAATAACAGGAGAACACTATAACAAGAAGATGTTTTAAACTCATAATTTTGAAGTATAGTTTACGTTAGCACTCAAAATTAAATCCAAATAACTATCTGTAGTTATTTTAATTGGTGTTGGTTGATTTGAAAAATACATCGCACTGACAAATTTTATTTGCTTACATTTTTTTAAGTGCTCTAATTTTGTATTTGCTATGGTGAAAACTATCTTCGTATCAACTTCATTAATTACGGTGTTAGAAACATCCGTTATAGCAGCATTAATTTTATTTTCGGAAGGTAAAAACAAGGAATCAATGACTGTGTTAGATTCATCTAAAAGATAAGCTTGCAATTTAGCATAAAACGGATAATTGTTTTTGGCTGTTAAGGTTAATTCGCAACTGTTTACATTATTAAGTTGTTTTAATTCATTGAAATCGGTGTTATTATAACTTATCAATTTAAAATAATCAGCTGATACAGCTAAAGGAATATCAACATGAGCTATTACTTTTAAGCCATGTCCGTAATATGCAAAATCATTTCCTGCCGAAATATTTCCTAAAGGATTTAATTTAGCCTTTACAGAATAAGATAAATAATTAGGAATGTTTTCTAAAAATGGATTTAAATTTGAATTAGATTGGTTTAATGTAATATTTTTAACAACAGGAAATACTGGATTTGACGGAACATTTGTTTTTCCTGCCCTATTAACATTAATAGATTGGAGCAGGCTACCAGAATTTAAAGTAATAGCATTGTATGGATTAATTTTTATGGATTTAAGTTTATTAATTGTGCTACTTAATTCAACGCCTAATTCATTAATAATAGAAAATTGAAAAGAGGATTGCGTTAATTTAAAATTACTTGTATTAAAATTATTAAGTAATCCAAAGTAAGCAGAATCAGGTCCGAACGTTAAATCTTGTTGACCAAAATAACCTTGCACGTATTCTGGAACAATATCAATGAATGATAATTTTATATTTAAACCTTCACCTACATGCAATACATCAGCGACACCAGAAGGATCCGTTTTTATAGAATAGGTTTGAACCAAGGTATTGATTTTATTATTTGCAATTCCTGTTAGATTTAATTCATAATCCTTAAGAGAGTAATAACTTGTAAATGATGCGGGACTTGATGATGAACCACCTGGTATAACTTGATTCACGTGAAAAACAGTTCCCCATAATTTAGCAGAATTGATATCGTAATCAAAATTGATAGGCTGAGCATAGGTATTTAAATACTCTATTTTTAAATAACCAGATCTCACAATAGCCTTATTTAATTGAACACCGTTAGCTACATCAAATGTTACTTCTTGATTAGCAGGTGTTGATGCATTGGTATAGATTAAATCGCCAGGATTTAAACTAGCATTAAAAAAAGATATGTAACCAATAGTAATAGCAGTATCAGGCAATTTAACTAGGTTATCCATAGTTAAATTTAAAATTTGAGCAGTGTAATCTAAGTGTAAAAGACCTGTATTATCGGCTTTAAATAAGGAATCTCCAAAAAAATTTCTAAGATCTAAATGACTTTTTGCAATTGGGAATGCAGCATCAATATCCCAAGAAGTTTCTTTTTTGCAAGATACGATGGATGTTAAAAGAATACAGCCTAAACTAAATTTAATCAAAAACCTCATAAATCAAATTTAATTATTCTAAAAGTTAAAACCTAAAAAAAAAATTAAAGTTTTTTTTATCAATAAGAAAAGTTAAATTTGCTTTGTGCTATACTCGTTTAGATTTTATATTAGTTGGATTATTTCTGCCATTTTAATGTATGGTGCTTTTTATTTTTGGCACGGTGTTTTTTTGAATGATTTAAGTTTCATAACCTTCCCAATTTGGATATTTTTAATTTTAGCCGCGCTTGTTTACCTTGTTATTTCATACGTTTTATACCGTCTATTTGAATCGAAATTATTTAAACGCCTTTTCTACCCGCCTATTTTAAGAGGCTTAATGAGTGGATTTATAGTTGGATTTATTTTATTTGCCTTTGTAACAGTATTGGGTATTTCATTCACAAAAAACTTTAACGTTACCTACATTTTAGTGGATTGCGCTTGGCAAATCATTGAACAAATCATTGGTGGATTTATCATTGCCTTAGGAAAAATAATGCTATTTGAACCTAGTCAGGAAACTAGTCACTAGTTAAGATACAAAAGTTTTTATCGTTAGATAAATTTATCTCCTTTTTGAACTTTCACATCATTCACAAAATTCCTGATTTGTTGTTCATCTTGCTTTTTACAAATCATCAATACACCATCAGATTCCACAACAATGTAATCTTCTAGTCCTTGAATGACAACTAATTTATCTTTTGGAACATGCACAATACACTCTTTACAGTTATACTGCATAATGTTTTTACCAACTAAGGCATTGTTTCCTTTATCGTGTTTGATGTGATTGTATAAGGAACCATAAGTACCTAAATCGCTCCAACCAATAATGGAAGAACGAACAAATACATTTTTTGCTTTCTCCATAATGGAATAATCAATCGAATTACTTTTACAATTGATATAAGCTTTTTTAATAAATTCTTTTTCTTGAGGTGTATTATAAAATTCGGTTCCTTCTTTAAACAAATTTGCTAAATCAGGATCATGATCTTCAAATGCTTTAATAACGCTCTTTGTGCTCCAAATAAAAATCCCAGAGTTCCATAAAAAATCACCACTTTCAATGAAAAATTTAGCCATGTCAAAATCAGGCTTTTCAGTAAACGTTTTAACTTTAAAAATACGCTTATCTTTTTCTTGCAATGGCGTATCTACATACTGTATATACCCATAACCGGTATCAGGCCTAGACGGTTTAATACCAAGTGTTAACAAACAATCTTCATGTTTTGCTTTTGCGAAACATGATTTAATGGCTTTAGAAAAAACATCTCCTTTGGTAATTAAATGATCAGAAGGAGCTACCACAGTAATAGCATGTGGATTTAATTGATGTATCTTGTAGCTAGCGTAGGCAATACAAGGCGCTGTGTTTTTGCGAGATGGTTCAGTTAAAATATTGGCGATTGGTAAATCAGGTAATTGTTCGGCTACTAATTGCTCATAAATATCGCTTGTAACCACATAAATATTTTCTGGCGGGCAAAGTTCTGCAAATCTATCAAAGGTTTGTTGAATCAATGTTTTACCAGTACCAAGTATATCTAAAAATTGTTTGGGGTGATTGGTTGTACTCATTGGCCAAAACCGAGTTCCAACACCACCAGCCATTATTATACAATATTGATTTTTCATTTAAAATATGTTTTTGAATCTATGTAGACTCATGTGAAATCACAAAGTGCTAATTTAGTCATAAAATTTAATCCTAAAAAACTTAAGAAATATACATTTCAACAAGTCCCTCGGGAGAATTAAATTCAATTATTTTTAAATCGTCATCAATTTCAATTATGAAATCATCATTAAATGGTAAAATAATTTCTTTACCTGTGGGATGCATAATTTTTATAATGACATTTTCAGTCTTTTCATCCACTTCAATAATGTTTCCGATATTTCCATGAATGGAATCAATAATTGAATACCCAATAAATTCGCTGTAATTTTCCTCGTCTTCTAAGATAAAATCCTCCAATGCAAATGCTTTTTTTGCAATTAATTTTTTTGATGTATCAATTGTATCGATGGTTTCCAACTTTACAATATAACCATTATTACTAGGCTTACATTCGGTAATAAAATAAGGAACTTGCGAGCCATTTAGGTCTAAAAATACAGACTTAATAGCTTCTTGGTCAATTTGAACAAATTCATTTAAACGCAATATAACATGGCCTTTCAATCCGTGTGTTTTACTGATATACCCAATTTCTTTTACTTCCATACTAATTATTTAATCCTGTAAAGATGCGAAGTTTTTAAATTAAAAAATCTAAGTTTTATTTAGTTATCAGCAATGACTATTTAAAAAAATAATAGCATCAAAAGGAAAAGAAAAAATAAAGCTCAAAATAAATATTAAATTTTCGACTTTGCGACAAATTTTTCACCTTCCCATTTTGCCACAACAGCGCTAGCTACAGCATTTCCAACAACATTAGTTGCTGAGCGTCCCATATCTAAAATTTGATCTACCGCTAACAACAATAACAGACCTTCTCCAGGAATATGAAACATGCTAAGCATACCAGCTATAACCACTAACGAGGCTCTAGGCACGCCGGCCATACCTTTACTCGTAATTAATAAAATGAGCATCATTTGTATTTGATCAGCCATAGTCATATCAATACCATAAGCTTGTGCAATAAATACAGTTGCAAATGTCATGTACATAATTGATCCATCTAGGTTAAATGAATAACCCAATGGCAATACAAACGAAACGATTCGATTACTGATTCCAAATTTCTCTAATTGCTCAATGGTTTTAGGCATAGCGCTTTCCGAACTTGCTGTACTAAAAGCTAATAATATTGGCTCTTTCACATGCGATAATAAGGAGAAAAAATTGATTCTCAACACTAAACAAATACTAAATAACACACCAAAAACAAAAAATAATAGCCCTCCAAAAAAACAAGCCATGAGATAAGCGTATCCACTCAACACATCTAATCCTTGTTGTATCACAACAGCTGTTATGGCTCCAAATACGCCAATGGGAGCGAAATTCATAACAAAATGTGTTACCTTAAACATGATGTGTGATAAACTATCCATTGCTCTTATCATTGGCTTTCCTTGCTCACCAATGCTTGCAGCAGCAATTCCAAAAAACAACGCAAAAATAACGATTGGCAAAATTTCATTTTCTGCCATTACTCTGATAATACTATCAGGAACAACATGTGATACAAAATTTTTAGCATCTTGTGCATTCGCTTTTACTCCTGAATCAGCATTAGAATCAGGCATTTCTAATGCAATTTTATGACCTGGCTCAAATAAATTTACTATCACTAAGCCTAAACCAAGTGCCAACAAAGTAGCAAACGTAAAGTAAATAATAGTTTTTGCTCCTATTCTCCCGACTGATTTAAAATCGCCAACTTTTGCAACCCCCATTACTAAAACAGATAAAACAAGCGGAGCAATGATCATTTTAATCAGACGTAAAAAAATATCACTTAAAATAGAATAATTGGAAGCCACTTTTTTCTTTGCTTGTTTTAAATGGTCTTTCTCCATTTTAGAAACAATGGTGACTAATTTTTTTTCAACTTCTTTGTTTCCTTTTGAAATCTGCTTAATATACGATTGTTCTATTTTAGGATTATTATTGGTTAAGGATTTGTTGATGCTGTATCCTAAAATAATACCTAATATCATGGAGATAATGATAATGGTAATGAGTCTGTTTTTTTTGCTGAACATAATTAAAAAGTTATTTATAATAAAAAAAAGTATCTTGAAAAATTTTTAAATCTTCATTATTTGAGGCATCTGAGTTATAGTATTTCGTAATAAAAAATCGACTAACACTAATGCCGCCATACTTTCAACGATCGGAACTGCGCGTGGTAATACACAAGGATCATGACGACCTTTGCCTTTTATCAAAACTTCATTACCATCAGAATCAATAGTTGTTTGGTCTTGCATAATTGTTGCAACTGGTTTAAACGCAACGTTAAAATAAATATCTTCCCCATTACTAATTCCACCTTGAATTCCTCCACTATGATTGGTAAGAGTTTTTTGTTTATCGTTATTGGTTGTTTGAGCATTAGAAATGAAAATATCATTTAATTCGGATCCTTTAAAATTAACTGAATTAAATCCTTCACCATATTCAAAACCTTTAACCGCATTAATGCTAAGCATTGCTTTACCTAATTCGGCATGCAATTTATCAAAAACTGGTTC
>JBILCJ010000077.1:0-9548 GCA_044353195.1 Bacteroidia bacterium
TTGGATAATAGAATCAAATGACTTAAAAATGCCTTATGGATTAAAGCCTGAAGTTGGTTGGAACTATGGATTTAATTTTACACAAAAAATGACATTGAATTTCAAAGAGGCGTATGTAACGGTTGATGTTTATCGTACTGATTTTACTCAGCAAGTTGTGGCTGATGTAGATAGAAATACACAGCAAGTATGGTTTTATAATTTAAATGGACCTTCTTTTTCTAACACTGCACAAGCCGAATTTGGTTGGGAAATACGCAAACGATTGCATGTAAAAGCGGCATACCGTTATGTAGATACAAAAGTAAATTATAAAAGTGGGTTAATGCAAAAAGCATTTGTATCAACCCACAGAGCATTTATTAATTTAGGTTACGAAACAAAAAATAAACATTGGTTATTTGATGCAACAGTTCAGTATAATGGTAAAAAGCGTTTACCTCAAACAACTTTAAATCCAACTGACTATCAAAGAGCATCTTATTCTCCAGATTTTTATAATGTGATAGGGCAAATAACGTATGCTACTAAACTTAAACAATCAGATTTCAATGTTTACTTAGGTGTGGAAAATGCGTTGGATTACAAACAACATAATCCTATTGTGGCAAGTGATGCACCATATAGTAAATACTTTGATGCGAGCATGGTTTGGGGACCTATTTATGGAAGAATGTTATATGCAGGCTTGAGATTTAAGATTAAATAGGAATTAGCATCTTAATTTTGTATCTTAGTTTTAAAATTTGACACAATGACGATACGTTTTTTTATGTTCTTGTTATTAGTTTCTTTAAATGGTTTTGCTCAAGATTCGAGCTTAATTAAAGTGGATGTATTTAAAACTCATTCAAAGAATACTGGCATTGCTAGTTTCTACGCAAAAAAATTTAATGGAAGAAAAACTACTTCAGGAGAAATTTTCAGTAACGATAAATTAACAGCTGCCCATAAAAGTCTTAAGTTTGGGACATACGTTATCGTTAGAAATCTTAAAAATGATTCCACGGTTGTTGTTAAGATAAATGATAGATTACCACAACGATCAAAAAGAAGCATTGATTTGAGTTATAAGGCCGCTGAGAAACTTAATTTTATTAAAAATGGGTTAACAAAGGTCGAAATATCCGTTTTAGATTCTTTAAAGAAATAGTTTAGCTTTATATTTGTACCTATGACACAAAAGACGCTTATAAAAAATGCCACTATCGTAAATGAAAATGAAATTTTTGTTTCTGATATTTTAATTGAAGGTCAATTTATTTCTAAAATTGACAAAGATATCACTGATTCTCATGCAAGAGTAATTGATGCTGAAGGCTTAATAGTGATGCCGGGAGCGATTGATGATCAAGTGCATTTCAGAGAACCAGGATTAACCCATAAAGGTGAAATTTATACTGAAGCGAAAGCAGCTGTAGCTGGGGGTGTTACAACGTATATGGAAATGCCAAACACAGTTCCGCAAGCGGTTACAATTGTTGAACTAGAAAAAAAATACACGCGCGCAAAAGAATGTTCTTTAGCAAATTACTCTTTTTTTATGGGCGGTACCAACCTTAATTTAGAGGAAACATTGAAAGTGGATTACTCAAAAGTGTGTGGTTTGAAAATTTTCATGGGCTCAAGCACGGGTGATATGTTAGTAGATAATGAAAAAACATTAGAAGGTTTTTTTGAAAAATCAAATGCTTTAATTGCTACACACTGCGAATATGACCCAATGATTAAAGATACTCAGGCTCGAATCATTGCAGAATATGGTGAAGATATACCAGCCTATTTCCATCCAATCATCCGTAACGACGAAGCCTGTTATCGATCATCTTCTTTTGCAGTTGAATTAGCTAAGAAATATAATACAAGGTTACATGTTTTACATATTTCGAGCGCTAAAGAGTTAAGCCTGTTTACCAACAAAATTCCTTTGAAACAAAAACGAATTACGGCCGAAGCATGTATCCATCATTTATGGTTTAATGATGAAGATTATAAGGCAAAAGGCAATTTCATTAAATGGAATCCCTCTGTAAAAACAGAATACGATAGAGCTCAAATTTTCGAGGCTGTTTTAGATGGTAGAATTGACGTGATAGCAACCGATCATGCTCCTCATACGATGGAAGAAAAAAGCCAATCGTATTTAAAAGCACCAAGTGGTGGGCCATTGGTTCAACATTCTATTTTAGCGATGTTAGAATTTTATAAGCAGAAAAAAATCACGTTAGAAATGATTGTAAATAAAATGAGCCATAATGTGGCAGATATTTTCAACATCGAAAAGCGCGGATACATTAGAGAAGGCTATTTTGCTGATTTGGTGATAGTTAATTTAAATAAACCGAATACAGTTACAAAAGAAAGTTTGTTATACAAGTGTGGCTGGAGTCCATTTGAAGGGCATACCTTTGCGTCTAGTATTGAAAAAACATTTGTAAGCGGTCATTTGGTTTATGATAATGGAACTTTTGATGAAACAAAAAAAGGAGAACGATTGTCTTTTATCAAATAATCTATTTACAGGTAAAATTTCCACAATAAGATTACTGTAATAATCTTAAAATAATGCCTTTTTTTAACCGTTTTAAATGTTATTTTTGTTTTCCTATTTTTGATTTATTTATGACTCGATTATTTCTTTCTTTCACGTTTGTTTTTATTACAATTTTTGGTGTTTCCCAAAATGGAACTATCAGAGGTTTTATATATAATAAATCAAATGGCGAACCTGTTGCATTTAGTAATGTTTACTTAAAAGGTACGACCAATGGCGGTACATCAGATATGAATGGTTTCTTTACTATTCCGAAAATTAAACCTGGTACTTATATGCTTTTAGTTACTAATTTAGAATTTGATTCTATTCAAGAAACAATTACAGTAAAGGCAAATGATATTATCACCAAAAAATATTACGCTTCAGCAGGAGGAATCACAACAGGTCAAATTGACATTACAGCAGAAACGCTTGAAAAAATAGAAACTCCTAATGTAGGTGTTCAAAAAATAGATCCAATTGCGATTAACAAATTACCAAGTGTTGGAGAACCTGATTTAGCTCAATATTTACAAGTATTGCCAGGTGTTGTATTTACTGGAGATCAAGGTGGTCAATTATATATTCGTGGAGGATTACCTATTCAAAATAAAGTTTTAATGGACGGTATGGTCATTTATAATCCGTTTCACTCGATTGGATTATTTTCAGTATTTGATAATGATATCATGCGAAGTGCAGATGTTTATAGCGCAGGTTTTGGCGCCGAATATGGTGGAAGAACCTCTTCAATCATGGATATAACAACGCGTGATGGAAATAAGAAACGCATGGCTGGAAAAGTTTCAGCCTCTACATTTGGTGCAAAATTAACGTTAGAAGGACCACTCAAAAAATTAAAAGAAGACGGAAAAGGAAGCACTTCCTTTTTGTTTTCTGGAAAAACATCTTATCTACCTCAAACTTCTAAAATCATTTATCCTTACGCAAACAAAGATGGTTTACCATTTTATTATACAGATTTGTATGGCAAAGTTTCTATCAATGGTGGTAATGGAAGCAAAGTAAATTTATTCGGATATAATTTTACGGATAAAGTTGTCTATAAAGATTTAGCGTCTTTTAATTGGGCATCATTTGGAGGTGGAAGTAATTTTGTTTTAATACCAGCCGCTTCATCATTGTTAATTGAAGGAAATTTCGCGTATTCCCGTTATAAAATAAACTACCAAGGCTCGCAAGAAACAGATAAAAAAAATAGCACAGTTGGTGGTTTTAATGGAGGGTTTAATTTCTTAAAATACATTGGCCGTAACGAACTTAAATATGGCTTCGAATTAGTTGGAACAAATACGGTTTACGAAATTCAAACGCCATTATTATCTAAAATAAATTATTCTAAAAACTCCATTGAAATTGCTGGTCACATGAAGTTTAGATGGTTAGATAGAAAGAAATTTATCGTTTTAGAGCCAAGTTTTAGAGCTCAGTATTATGCTACATTTAATAATTTTTCACCCGAACCTCGTTTGCAAGGAAAATTAAATTTTACAAAGAAAATAAGAATGAAGTTTGCTGGAGGTTATTACAGTCAGAGTTTAATGAGTGCTAGTTCAGATAGAGATGTTGTTAATTTATTCTATGGCTTTTTAAATGGTCCTGAGAATTTACCAGCAACATATAAAGATAAAAACAATAATACTGTTTCTACAAATGGTGTTATTCAAAAGGCAAGACATGTTGTAGCTGGTTTTGAAATAGATGTGGTTAAGGGTCTAGAAATTCAAATTGAAGGGTATCAAAAATATTTTACACAGTTACCAGCAGTTAACCGTAATAAAATTTATGATGATAATGAAGCAAATGCAACGAAGTCAGATGCTCTTAAAAAAGATTTCATTATTGAACAAGGCGAGGCGTTAGGACTTGATTTTACAGCAAAATATGAAAAAAATCGTTTTTATTTTTGGGGAGTTTATAGTTTATCAAAAAACACTCGTTACACTGGAAACACTGTAAGTGGAGATGTTCAAAGTTATGCACCTATTTTTGATAGACGTCATAATGTGAATTTAGTTGGAACCTACACATTTGGTAAGAAACGTAATGTAGATTTAAGTATACGTTGGAATTTTGGTTCGGGCTTTCCATTCACTCCAACTCAAGGTTTTTATCCTCAAGTTGATTTTAATAATCAGTTTACATATGATTACACAACTGCTAATGCTGGTTTAGGTTACGTTCCTGGTGATTTTAATTCAAAACGACTACCTGATTATCATCGTTTAGATATTAGTTTAAAATGGCTATATAATATTAGCGAGCGAATGAAATTTGAATTAAATATTGGAGCAACCAATGCTTACAATCGTGAAAACATTTTCTATTACGACCGTGTAAGAAATAAACGCGTTAATCAATTGCCAATTTTACCAAATATTAATTTAAGTTTAAAGTTTTAAAATTTTGGCATTTAAAATCTATACAAAAACAGGAGATCAAGGTCAAACATCCTTAATAGGAGGAACTCGTATACCTAAATTTGACGTTCGAATCGAAGCTTATGGAACCGTTGATGAATTAAATTCAAATATTGGTTTGGTGAGAGATCAAGAAATAGATGAACATTCAAAATCTGTTTTAATTGAGGTTCAAGATCGTTTATTTACTATCGGGTCTTTATTAGCTGCCGATCCTGAAAAAAACAAAATGGTGTTACCGCAAATTTCTGAAACTGATATCGAATTTTTGGAAAAAGAAATTGATGTTATGAATGAAACACTTCCAGAAATGAAACATTTTATTCTTCCAGGTGGGCATACAACTATTTCATTTTGCCACGTCGCCCGTTGTGTTTGCAGAAGAGCAGAACGCTGTGTATTAGCGCTTAACGAAGTTCATCCTGTTGATGAATTAATTTATAAATATTTAAATCGTTTATCTGATTATTTATTTGTCCTATCACGCAAGATTACATTTGATTTAAAGGCTGTTGAAACGCCTTGGAAACCGCGATTATAATGCCTTCGCCAAAAGAAATAGTAAATGTAATGATGGCTAGCGATTATTTTAGTCAATGGCTTGGTATTGAAGTTTTAGATATTACCGAAGGTAATTGCAGATTAAAAATGCAAATTAAAAAAGATATGTTAAATGGATTTGGTATAGCCCATGGAGGAATTGCTTATTCATTTGCAGACAGTGCTTTGGCATTTGCATCCAATAGTTATGGACAAAAAGCCGTATCCATTGAAACCTCCATTTCTCATTTAATTTCTTTAATTGAAGATGATATCATTTTAGCTGAAGTCGTTCAACAATCAAATAATAATAAAATTGCTATTTATACCATTGAAATTATTCAAGCAAGTACATCAAAAAAAGTAGCTTTGTTTAAAGGAACGGTTTATAAAACAGATAAAAATTGGTAATTTGGCCTGTTATCTTCTATGAATTCTCCTTCTCAATTACATATTTCTGATTTTAATTACGATTTACCCGAATCGTACATTCCTTATTTTCCTTGTGAAAACAGAGAAGATGCTAAGTTGTTAGTCTATAAATCATCTTTCATAGAATCCCATTTTTTTAAAAGCATAACCCAACAATTACCTCAGCAGTCCGTACTCGTTTTTAATAATACAAAAGTTATTCAAGCGCGTTTACATTTTAAAACGGAGACCAATGCAAACGTAGAATTATTTTGTTTAGAACCACATGATAGTTATAGTGATGTTGCCATAGCAATGGCTTCAACAGGTTCAGTAAAATGGAAATGCTTAGTTGGAAACCTACGTAAGTGGAAAGAGGGTAATTTAGTTTTGACACATCATGAGTTAGAGCTAACTGCTTCAATTTTAGAAAAAACAGAAACTCACATTAACATTGAATTTATATGGAATAACCAAACCTTGAGTTTTGCAGAGGTATTGAGCAGATTAGGTGAAATACCAATTCCGCCCTATTTTAAAAGAGAAACTACAGAAACTGACCTTACGAGATATCAAACTGTTTATGCGCAACATAAAGGTTCTGTAGCAGCACCAACAGCTGGTTTACATTTTACGGACACTATTTTAAATGAATTGAAAACTGCAAATATCCAACAATTGCAAGTGACATTACACGTTGGTGCTGGCACATTTATGCCAGTAAAGTCTGAAAAAATTGGAGATCATATCATGCATGCCGAATGGATTGATGTGGATTTTGAAACAGTTGAAAGTCTATTAAAAAACTGTCATTATCCAATTATCCCAGTTGGAACAACATCATTCAGAACCATCGAATCACTTTATTGGATGGGATTAAAAGCTTATCTTAATCCAAGCGCAACCATTCAAGAACTCGAAGTAAAACAATGGGATGCTTATCATTATAACGATAAAATCGTTTCAGTTGAACAGAGTATCCAATCACTTCTAACATGGATGACCTTAAATAATCACCAAAAATTGGTATGTAAGACTCAAATTTTAATTGCACCACCGTATCAATTAAAAATTGCGAAAGGAATTATTACTAATTTTCATCAACCAAAGAGTACTTTATTATTGTTAATTAGTGCTATAGTTGGCGATAAATGGAAAGAAATATATCAATACGCGTTAAAAAATAATTTTCGTTTTTTAAGTTATGGAGATAGTTCTTTACTTTTACCATAAAAAATATACTGCTAAAGATGAAAAAAGTAACTATTCTTCATAACAACCGTTGCTCAAAAAGTAGATTGGCTTTAAAAGTTTTACAAGACGAAAACTGTGAAATTGAAATCATAGATTATATTAAAAATACACCTTCAAAAAAAGAACTAAAAACTATTTTAGACAAATTAGGATTAAACGCTCTTGATATCGTTCGAAAAAAAGAACCTATTTTTCTTGAAAAATTTAAAGGCAAAACATTCACCAATTCAGAATGGATTCAACTATTAACAGAACACCCCATTTTAATAGAAAGACCTATCGTTATTGATGGATATAAAGCTGTAATTGGTCGTCCAACCGAATTAGTTATAGATTTGTTAAAACGAACAAGTTAATTGTGAATAAATCCTTTTAAAATAATATTATTTTGTTGTGTAATTTAACTTTAAACCCTAAATTTGCACCCGAAATTAAAAAACAAATTCAACATGTCAAACCAAGTTGGTAAAATAGCTCAAGTTATCGGACCCGTAGTGGACGTTAGCTTTGATTTAGCAGGTGGGAAACTACCAAGTATTCTTGATGCCTTAGAAATAGTTCGCTCAGGCGATTCTAAAATTATTCTTGAAGTACAAAAACACATTGGCGAAAATATGGTTCGTACCATTGCCATGGATAGTACAGATGGTTTATATCGCGGTATGGATGTAACTGTTACCGGTTCTCCCATTAAAATGCCTACTGGTGATAAAGTGAAAGGTCGTTTATTTAACGTCGTTGGAGAAGCGATTGACGGTATTAATACAGTAAGTAAAGAAAATGGTGTATCAATTCACCGTGAAGCTCCAAAATTTGAAGATTTATCTACTTCTTCTGAAGTTTTATTTACAGGTATTAAAGTAATTGACTTAATTGAACCCTATGCAAAAGGTGGTAAAATTGGTTTATTCGGAGGTGCTGGTGTTGGTAAAACGGTTTTGATTATGGAGTTAGTTAATAATATTGCTAAAGCTTATTCTGGTTTATCAGTATTTGCTGGTGTAGGTGAGCGAACTCGTGAAGGTAATGACTTATTACGTGAGTTCATTGAATCAGACGTTATTAAATATGGTGATGCATTTAAGCATGACATGGAAAAAGGTGGATGGGATTTATCTAAGGTAGATACAACAGCTTTAGAAGATTCAAAAGCAACATTGGTTTTCGGACAAATGAATGAGCCTCCTGGAGCTCGTGCTCGTGTGGCATTATCAGGTCTAACAATGGCTGAATATTTCCGTGATGGAGATGGAACTGGTCCAGGTCGTGATATCTTATTTTTCGTTGATAATATTTTCCGTTTTACTCAAGCAGGTGCAGAGGTTTCTGCCTTATTAGGTCGTATGCCTTCAGCGGTAGGTTACCAACCAACATTAGCTTCAGAAATGGGAGCGATGCAAGAACGTATTACATCAACTAAAAAAGGATCAATTACTTCTGTTCAAGCGGTTTATGTGCCTGCGGATGACTTAACCGATCCAGCTCCAGCTACAACATTTGCTCACTTAGATGCTACTACTGTATTAAGTCGTAAAATTGCTGAGTTAGGTATTTATCCTGCTGTTGATCCATTAGATTCTACATCTCGTATTTTATCTCCATCAGTTATTGGAGATGCTCATTACAACTGTGCTCAACGCGTTAAATTAACTTTGCAACGTTATAAAGAATTACAAGATATCATCGCTATTTTAGGTATGGATGAATTAAGTGAAGAAGATAAATTAACGGTTCACCGCGCTCGTCGTGTTCAACGATTCTTATCTCAACCTTTCCACGTTGCTGAGCAATTTACAGGATTAAAAGGTGTTTTAGTTCCAATCGAAGATACTATCAAAGGATTTAACATGATTTTAGATGGTAAAGTTGATGAATATCCTGAGGCAGCCTTCAACTTAGTTGGTAGCATCGAAGAAGCGATTGAAAAAGGTAAAAAGATTTTAGCTGAAGCTTAATATCAAAAAAATGAAATTAGAAATTATTACACCCGATAAAAAAGTATTTGAAGGACAAGTTAAATCTGCTGTTTTTCCTGGTTCTGAAGGCTCTTTTGGAGTTTTAAATAACCATTCAGCGATGATTGCAACCTTGAAAAACGGTACGATAGAATTGGTTGAAGAAAATAACACAACACATTCATTTGCAGTAAAAGGCGGTGTTGTAGAAGTTTGTAAAAACAATGTGATTGTTTTAGCTGAGTAATTTCAATTTAATATTTATAAAAAACCTGATTAAATTTTTAATCAGGTTTTTTTATGCGGTTTATTTTAATATAGTTTCATAAAAAAGTCTCAATAAAATATTGAGACTTTTTTACGAATGATATTGTTATCTAAATTTATTTAACGCGTTCAACGTATTCTCCA
>JBILCJ010000255.1:0-2548 GCA_044353195.1 Bacteroidia bacterium
TTATTCAAAACCAAATCAATACACCCTAAAACTAAGAGATAATTATTGCAATTTAGCTAAAGCTGAGTTTAGTCTATTAATTACTTCTTCTTTTCCAATTAATGCAAGCATATCAAATAATTGAGCGCCACCAGCAACACCTGTTGTTAATACGCGAATCAATTGCATGTCAATTTTTCCTAACTCTGGTTCAACTTCAGTAAATAAATGATGAATCGAATCTATTGTCCAAGTTGGTAAAGCATTTAATTTTTCAGTTAATTTAGAATAGGTTGTTTTAGAATTCTCGTTCCATTTTTTTGTCATAACCTTTTCATCGAATGTTGTAGGTGCAATAAAAAAGTATGAACCTAATTCGTAAAATTCTGTAATAAAATGAGCTTTCTCTTTCACTAATCTACAAAACTCAACCACAAAAGCTGGGTCTTTTTTTATTCCTTTTTCTTCTAACAATGGCGTCACCGAATTAGCTAATTCTTCGTTAGTCCGCATTCTTAAATATTGTTGGTTGAACCATTTTGTTTTTTCAGGATCAAATTTTGCACCTGATTTATTTACCCTTTCAAAAGAAAACTCTTTTATTAATTCTTCTTTCGAAAGAATCTCTCTATTATCTCCTGGATTCCAACCTAATAAAGCTAACATATTAATAAATGCATCGGCAGTAAAGCCAGATTCTCGGTAACCAATATAACTTTCTCCTGTACGCTCATCATGCCAATTAATTGGAAACATTGGTAATCCAGATTTATCCCTTTTCGATAATTTTCCATTGCCATCTGGTTTTAATATTAAAGGTAAATGAGCTAACAATGGCATTTCAGATTCTAAACCTAAATAACGATAAATTAATACATGCGACGGTGCACTCGGTAACCATTCTTCTCCACGCACCGCATGAGTAATTTTCATTTCAATATCATCTACAATATGTGCTAAATGATACGTTGGCATTCCATCCGATTTTAATAAAACCTTATCATCAACTTGTGTTGAATTTACTGTCACCCATCCACGAATGATATCATGAAAACGAATTTCCTCGTTACGCGGTACTTTTAAACGAACCACATAAGGTGCGCCACTTTCAATTAATTTTGATACTTCATCAGCACTTAACGCTAATGAGTTTTTCATGTTTTGACGCGTAACAGCATTGTATTGTGGCGCCACAACTTTTGCTGCTTCTAATTTTTTACGCATTTCATCTAACTCTTCAGATGTATCAAAAGCTAAATAAGCGTGTCCTGATTCAATTAATTTATCAGAATACTTTTTATAAATTCCTAATTCCTTTCGCTCACTTTGACGATAAGGGGAATAAAGGCCATCGCCAAAACCAACTCCTTCGTTTGGTTCTATGCCACACCATTTTAAAGCGTTAATTATATATTCTTCTGCACCATTTACATAGCGAGTCTGATCTGTATCTTCAATACGCAAAACAAAGTCACCACCATGTTTTTTTGCAAATAAATAACTAAATAATGCTGTGCGCACACCTCCCATATGTAAACCACCTGTAGGGCTTGGGGCAAATCTTAAACGAACTCTTTTTTCCATAATTAATTGTAAAACACAAAGATATTATTTACAACGGTTTAACGAAAAATTAAGTAGTATTCACTTCAAAATAGTGCAAAAATTTTAAAACAATCATCACTTTTATTTTTTATAAATAGAAACTTGCTACAATTTATAGCAATCAATTGCTACTAATTATTAATACGTTTGTGTTAATAAATAATATAGGCTATGAAAAACATACTAACAGATTATTTCAAAGGAAGAGGTGCTCAGTTTAATCCTCATAATAAATTTATTAAAAACAGTTACGTTCAGGAGTTTCCTGAAGTTATTGATGAGCCGATACTTCAAAAAGAAAACACTGAAATTACTTATACCTACCCAAAAACCATTATTAATAAATTAGAAAATACGGATATTGGTATGGCTTATTCTGTAAATCCTTACCAAGGTTGCGAACATGGTTGCGTTTATTGTTACGCCCGAAACACTCATGAATACTGGGGTTATAGTGCGGGATTAGATTTTGAAAGAAAAATAATAGTTAAAAAAAACGCTGCAGAATTATTAGAAAAAGAATTCAGTCATAAAAACTGGAAACCACAACCTATAATGTTATCAGGTAATACAGATTGTTATCAACCCATTGAGAAGGAGTTAGAAATAACAAGAAGTATCTTGAAAGTGTGTTTAAAATACAAACATCCTATTTCTATTATTACCAAAAACACGTTAATTTTAAGAGATATTGATGTTTTAACTGAATTAGCGGAAATGAATTTAGTTCATGTCATGATTTCAATAACAGGAACAGATGAAAAAATGCGCTTATTACTTGAGCCTAGAACATCAACCTATAAAAACAGAATTGAAGTGATTAGTAAATTGACTAAACATGGCATTCCATGCGGCGTTATGATTGCACCCATTATTCCAGGAATAAATCATCATGAAATACCTAAAGTCATGGAACAGGCGGGACTAGCAGGAGCTGCCAATGCTAGTATGACAATTGTGAGAT
>JBILCJ010000256.1:0-2521 GCA_044353195.1 Bacteroidia bacterium
CGCTTCAAAAAATGCGGAAGGAAACGCCATAGGTGGCTTATCTGTTGGTGAGCCCGCTGAAGATATGTATGAAATGACAGAACTTGTTTGTAATATTTTGCCAAAAGATAAACCACGTTATTTAATGGGAGTAGGCACGCCTATTAATATTTTAGAAGGCATTGCATTAGGTGTTGATATGTTTGATTGCGTTATGCCAACTCGCAATGCGCGTCATGGGTTATTATTTACTCAAAACGGTATCATTAATATTAAAAACGAGAAATGGAAAAATGATTTTTCGGTTCTTGATGAACATGGAACAAGCTATGTAGATAAAGAATATACGAAAGCTTACTTACGCCATTTGTTAATCTGCAACGAATACTTAGCTGCACAAATAGCTAGTATTCATAATCTCGCATTTTATTTATGGCTTGTAACCGAAGCCCGAAATCAAATTGTTGCAGGAACCTTTTATGATTGGAAAAATAAAATGGTAAAACAAATGGCTCAACGATTATAATTACCATTAGTAAATAACCAATGAGGAAGGCAAACGAATCATGTTAAAGATTTTAGATAAATATATTTTAAAAAAGTTTATAGGAACTTTCGTATTCTCTATTTCTTTAATTCTTGCCATTTTTATTGTTTTTGATATTTCTGAAAAATTACAAGATTTTATTGCAGGACATGTTCCACTAAAAGAAATTGTGTTTGATCATTATCTAAACTTTTTACCATATTATGGTAATTTATTTAGTCCATTATTCACCTTTATTTCAGTTATTTTTTTTACATCTAAAATGGCTAACAATACTGAATTTGTGGCTATTTTTTCCAGCGGCACCAGCTTTAAACGTGTGTTACGGCCTTATATGGTTGGCGCAGCGATTATTACGTTCACATCATTAGTATTAAGTCATTTTGTGATTCCTTTAGCCAATAAAACAAGATTCGAATTTGAAGACAAATACATCAATACAAGTTATCATACCGATGAAATCAATATCCACAAGCAAATTGCACCAAATACGATTTTATATTTATCAAACTATGATAATTCGTCTAATTCTTCTAGTCAAATTTCAATCGAAAAAATAGTTAACAATCGCCAAACGTATATGCTTAAAGCTGAAAACATGAGTTGGGATAGCATTAAAAAAATATGGAAATTAGAAAATGTTTTCGAACGCAATTTAATTTTTACGCAATCAGATTCCTTAAAAACGAAGCGTAAGTTTTTATATACAGAAACTCATAAATTTTCGCCAAGTAAAGAACTTAAAATAGATTTCACACCAAAAGACATGATTCGTTTTCAAAGTAAAATTGAGGTTTTACCTTATTTTGAATTGAAACAATTCATCTTAAAAGAAAAACAAAAAGGTTCCAGTCGTATTGAGTATTTTGAGGTAGAAATGTACAAGCGGACGGCTTTTCCTTTTGCTACATTTATACTAACGATCATAGCTGTTTCGTTATCTTCTCGAAAAATAAGAGGTGGTGTTGGTTTACAAATTGCACTTGGTTTAGTTCTAAGTTGTATTTACATTCTTTTCATGCACATTTCAACGACTTTTGCCACTTCAGGCTTAGCCCAACCGCTTATTGCTGTTTGGATTCCTAATTTTATTTTTTCATTCATAGCATTTTATTTATTTAAAAAAGCACAACAATAATGATGACCGCGATTAAAGATTATTTCAGTAAACATCCATTACGCTCAGCTATTTTCTTAGGTTTATTTGTTCGATTAATGGCGGTTATTTTCTCAAAAGGATTTGGTTTTTTTGACGATCATTTTTTAGTGATTGAAGCGTCTCAATCATGGGTTGATGGTACAGATTACAATAATTGGCTTCCATCAGATACAGATCCAACAAGGCAGCCGCAAGGACATCCTTTTTTTTATGTTGGAATTCATTATTTTATTTTGAAGTTTTTAACTACAAGTGGCTTAACTGATCCACAAGGAAAAATGTATGTCATTCGTTTTTTACACGCATTATGGTCTCTTTTAATTGTGTATTATGGCTTTAAAATTGCCCTTAAAAAATCAAATTTAAAAGTTGCCTCTTGGGTTGGTCTAGCATTAGCATTATATTGGTTTGTTCCATTCCTGAGTGTTCGTAATTTGGTTGAAACAGCATGCATTCCGCCTATGATTATAGCAACTTGGCTCGCTATTAAAAATGATGGAAAAACTTCAAATTTAGATGCCTTTTACATTGGAGCATTATTAGCTATTTCATTTTCGCTTAGATTTCAAACATCTATTTTTGCAGCAGGTTTCGGTTTAGCCTTATTGTTATTAAAGACGCCATTAAAAACATTGCTTGTCGTTTTTTTTGGATTTGTTTCCATAGTAACAATTACACAAGGAGTTGGTGATATTTATTTTTGGAAAAAACCATTTGTCGAATTTTTAGCTTACGTTCAGTATAACATTGATAACGCTAATAATTACGGTGTTGATGTTTGGCATATGTACATTTCTATAGTTTTAGGATTATTAATACCACCGTTAAGCATCTTA
>JBILCJ010000258.1:0-2502 GCA_044353195.1 Bacteroidia bacterium
GCTAAGCCTGGTTTAAATTCTGGTTTTATGATTCCTCAATATACGGCAGCAAGTATTGTAAGTCAAAATAAACAACTATGTACACCAGCAAGCATTGATAGCATCGTTTCTAGTAATGGACAAGAAGATCATGTTAGCATGGGTGCTAATGCTGCAACAAAATGTTTTAGAGTGATTGAGAACGTAGAAAAATTATTGGCTATCGAATTATTGAATGCTTCACAGGCCATTGAATTTAGAAGGCCTTTAAAGTCCTCAATGATTGTAGAAACCTTATTAAATGATTTTAGAAAAATAATACCATTTATTGTTGATGATAAAGTCATGTATCAAGAATTAGAAGCAACATTACAGTTTATAAAAACGCTCAAGGTTTAATATGAAACACGTTATCGTATTTTTATTTTTATTTCTATTTATAAAGAATGGATGTGCTTGCCAATGCCCTATAACACAGTTGAATTCTTTGGAACTAAAGAAATATGAAATTATATTTTCAGGCCAAATAAATCAAATAAAAATTAATGGAACTAATAGTGAGGCTATTTTTACTATTAAAGAATTGTATAAAGGTATAATTACTCAAAATTTTAAAGTTATTTTTAATAATGATGATGCATGTAAGTTAGAATTGAGAAAAGGAGATGATTGGATTATTTATTCAAATTACAATCAAATTGATAACGCTAAACTTGATTTTTGTAGTAGGAGTAGGCTTTATATCAAAAACATAAAGGAAGATTTTTTTGCTGTAAATACTGGTATTAGTTATGATGAAGAGTTAAAATATTTGCAAACAAATTTAGGTTTTCATAAATTATTAAAAAACAATCCTAATAAAACAGAGAACAGAAATAAATTACCCACCAACAACCAATTTATAATCATCTTACTTTGCTCAATGGCTGGATTAATATTCTTTATTTGGTTGGTAGGAAAATTCTTAAAAAAATAAAATTAGTTATGGAAAAAGTCCAACTTTACAAAGCACATCCTTGGCATGGAATTTCTTATGGAGAAAACGCTCCTGAAATTGTCACTTCTTTTATTGAGATGGTTCCTGCTGATCATGTTAAATATGAAATTGATAAAAAAACCGGGTATAGAAAAGTTGATAGACCTCAAAAATTTTCAAATATTATTCCTGCATTGTATGGATTTGTTCCTCAAACTTTTTGCGGTGATGAAGTTGCTAAATTAGCTAACAACGTTACTAATCGTACTGATATTATTGGCGATGGCGATCCACTAGACATATGTGTATTAACAGAAAGAAATATTACGAGTGGAGATATTTTATTAGAGGCAATTCCAATTGGAGGATTTAGAATGATTGATAAAGGAGAGGCTGATGATAAAATTATTGCCGTAATGGCAAAGGATGAAATGTATAATAAATGGAAAGATATCAGTGATGTGCCTGAATCATTATTAAACCGTTTAAAACATTATTTTTTGACGTATAAAAACATCCCTGGTGAAAGTGTCGCTATTGTTGAAATTCCTGAGACATATGGAAGAGAAAAGGCACACGAAGTTATTTTAAAAAGTATTGCAGATTATAATAAAATATATAAATCCTATATGGAGTTAGGGATTTAGTTATGCTTTATTAAAATCATTCATACAGCGTTGTAAACCAATAAATGCAAATGCTTTTATGGCATCACTTGCAATTTTCAAACGCTCTGTTAATAGTTTACTTTCTTCTTCGTTCCATTTACCCAATACGTAATTCACTTGATTCCCTTTTCCAAATTCATTACTAATACCAAAACGCATACGAGGATAATTAGAGGTTTGTAATATTTCTTGAATGTTTTTTAGTCCATTATGACCGCCATCACTACCTTTTGGACCTATGCGGATTTTACCAAATGGCAATGCCAATTCATCTACAATGACTAAGCAATTTTCAATTGAAATTTTTTCAGCTTGCATCCAATAATTCATAGCCTTACCACTCAAATTCATATAGGTTGTAGGCTTAATTAAAATAAGTTGTTTGCCCTTGTATTTGATTTCGGCTACATCTGCAAGTCTATCTGATTTAAATTTCACATCATGTTCTTTTGCTAAATAATCCACAATATCAAAACCAATATTGTGACGAGTGTGCGCATATTCCTCTCCAATATTGCCTAAACCAATTATCAAAAATTTACTCATAATGCAAATGTAATTATTTTAAAGGACACATTTAAAAACCAAAAACCCTTTCAGTTTAACTGAAAGGGTTTTGGACTCAAAAACTAAAAACCATGGCGTGGTTTCAGCTTTTATTTTTTTGACAGATTATTTACCGTCCATTTTATTTTTCAAGTCAGATAAAGCTGAAATATCACCTAAAGTCGTTTTCTCTTGGTTATCTTTCATTTTTTTAACTGCTTTTTTTGTATCATCAGATTCAGCTGATTTAGTTGCTTTTTCAACTTTCTTAGCTTCTTCTTTCACTTCTTCGTGTAAACGAGCATGAGAAACAACAATACGCTTAGATTCTTT
>JBILCJ010000161.1:0-5395 GCA_044353195.1 Bacteroidia bacterium
ATATCTGAACGATAAATCCCTGCTTTTTTTCCTTCTTTTACATTTCTGAGAATATCTTTAAATGCGCAATCCTCTTTAAATTTTTGGAATGTTTTGAATGCATTTGGGTAATATTTTTGTAGATCAATAAAAAATATAGGATTAATATGTTGCATCATATCACTCATTTTAAGTGAAATTAGCATCAATTCGTGAATTGGATCCTTAGCTAAGTCGTTAATTTCTTTAAAAAGTTTTTCTTGTTTTAGCATTTCAAATTGACATAACTGATCAACTAACACATCTTTTTCTTTATAAAACTGATAAATTGTTTTTTTTGACATGCCTAACTCTTTGGCTATATCATCCATGGTAACACGTTTTATCCCGTATTTAAAAAACAACTCAAGTGATGTTTTTAATATTTTTTCTTGTGCTTCCATTTTTTTCGCCCACAAAACTAAAAAAACTATTTTTGTTCTGCAAGTTTCCTGTAGATTTTTAACATAAATTTAATAATAAGTTAAATTGTATATTTTCTGTAAATATTTATTTGTCGTTTGAAAAAAGTGTTTTATCTTTGAAAAATATATGTTCATTAAGAAAATATTCCTAACTATTTTGTTTTTTAGCTATTTAGTTAATTCGAAAGCTCAAATTGATACAGCTTTTTGGTTCGCTGCACCTGACATTTCTCAAGGTTTAGGAGATCGCCCCATATATTTATATATAAACACATACAATCAACCATCCACGGTTACTATATCTCAGCCAGCGAATTTATTTTTTTTACCCATTACAAAAGTTATCCCAGCCAATTCAATCGATTCTATCAATTTAACCCCTTTTATTAGTTTAATTGAAAATAATGTTCCAAATGCTATATTAAATAAAGGACTTTATGTTTCATCTACTCAAAAAATTTCTGTTTTATATTCAATAAATTCTAATTTTAATAAAGAATTTTTTTCTTTTAAAGGATCTAAATCACTTGGTAAAGATTTTTATGTACCAATGCAGGAGTTTTGGAATCAATCTCCAGCCACTTCACCAAAATCATTTTCATCATTCGAAATTGTTGCTTCTCAAAACACCACAACTGTTCTGATAACTCCTAAAACAAACATCATTGGTCGACTTGCAAATGTTACATTTACTGTATTATTGCAACGTGGACAAACATTTTCTTGTCAAGACACTTCTAGAAGTGCATCTGCAAGTCTCGCAGGTTCAATTATCTCATCAAATAATCCAATTGCAATTTCTGTTCAATCAAGTGGGTTAAATCAACTAGGCTGTAGAAGCAGTGTAGGAGATCAAATAACCAATTCTACTTTCATAGGAACCGATTATGTAATTAATAAAGGTTCTGGTAATTCTGACAAAGTATTTATTTTGGCGACTCAAAATGGGACGCAACTTACCATAAATGATGGTGCAGCGATTTTAACGCCATTTTTGAATTTTAGTCAAACTTATGTTTATTCTGTAAATAACCCAATTACTTATATTAAATCGAATAAGCCTATTTATGTTTTTCATGTTTCTGGTTATGGTTGTAGATTAAGTGGTGCTCAAGTTCCTGCTTTTTTCTGTGCAGGAACTTTTTCAGCCTCTTTTACACGCACATCAATAGATTCTTTAGCTATAAATCTATTTACACGTTCAGGATTTGAAGGTAATTTTTCTTTAAATGGTAACCCATTATTAATTCCATCTTCCTCTTTTACAAATGTTCCTGGTACTTCAGGACTAATTAAAACTTCGAAATTGTATTTCAGTCCATCAATAATTCCCGTTGGTTCTCACAATACGATTACTAATTCAGGAGATATTTTTGGTTTAGGGATTTTAAATGGTTCTCATGCAAATGGTAGTGCTTATGCTTATGTTTCTGATTTTTCTGCTCAAGCATTAATTAATGCAGGTGCAGATTATACTATTTGTGCGAATGGAAGTATTCAATTAAATGGAATCATTGGAGGTGGTAATGTTTTAGGAACATGGTCAACAAATGGTTTTGGTGCATTTACATCATCGCTATCTGTTTTATCAAATACCTATATCCCTAGTCAAATAGATACGACAGTTAAACCCGTTAAATTATATCTTACATCTAACGGTCCGTGCCCTATTACTAAAGATACATTATTATTGTCTGTGAAGCCATCACCTATCGTTAACGCATCAGTTGATCAAATTATTTGTGCAAATATTGGAACTGTAAGCTTGAATGGTTCTGTTATGGGTGGTGCTTCTACCGGTATTTGGACAAGTACAGGTACGGGTACATTTACACCTAGTAATTTAGTGCTTAATGCAATTTATTTACCAAGTGTATCAGATATAGCTTCTGGTTCAGTTAAATTGATTTTAACGTCTACAGGAAGTGGCATTTGTGCCTTAGAGAGGGATACAATGAAAATTACAATTACACCTGCACCTTTTGTAAATGCTGGTCCAGTAAGCTATTCAGTTTGTGCGAATAACCCGACCTTAACCGTAAATGGAATTGTTGGAGGATTAACAACCACAGGGAAATGGACAACAAGTGGGTCTGGAAATTTCAGTCCTAGTAATATCATATTAAACACAAGTTATTTTCCAAGTTCTGCTGATGTTGCCGCGGGGCAGATTTCATTATACCTTTCATCAACAAATAATTTAACCTGTAACTCATCAAAGGATAGTATTTTAGTTGTTTTCACATCCCCACCGAGTGTCAACGCTGGTGTAGATTTATATATATGTAAGAACAATGCAAGTTCAGTTTTGTCTGGAACAGTATCAGGCCCAACAACAACTGGAGTTTGGACTGGTGGAACTGGAACTTATTTACCAAGTAATACTGTTTTAAATCCTACTTATACTCCAAGTGCGGCTGAAGTTTCATCAGGTTACGCCTTTTTATTATTGACTTCAACAGCTAACGCTAATTGTAATTCAAGTTCAGATATTGTTAAAATAAATTTCGTACCTAAGCCCTTTGCTAATTTTAATGTTTATGATGTATGTTTAAATCAACAAACTTTATATAACGATTATTCAATTGCTGGTGTAGCTTCAATCACACAATGGAATTGGAATTTTGGAGATTTAGCAACCAGCAATCTTCAGAATCCAGTGCATACGTTTACAAGTTCTGGAACTTTTACAACACAATTGGTTGCTCAAAATTCTTATGGTTGCAGAGATACAATTAAAAGAGCAACTACAATTTACCCTTTACCAAATTCGAATTTTGGGATTGGAAGAATTTGTACAGGAGCATTTTTAAATCTTATTTTTTCTGATAGTACTACAGTTGCAGCACCTGAAACAATTTCGCAATATTTTTGGGATTTTGGTGGACCAGGTATTAGTAATTTAAAGAATCCTATTCAATTATTCCCTGGTTCAGGACTTTATAATATTACATTAATTACAACTTCAAATCACGGATGTAAAGATACCATCGTAAAGCAAACAAATTTGAGTCCAAGACCCATTGCAGGATTCGCTTATTCCATATCATCAGGATTAACAGTCGGAACAAATGTTAATGTCATTGATACTTCAAAATATGCATCGCAATGGAATTGGAATTTTGGGAACGGGGCTCCAAATATTTCAACTCAAAATGCTTCTCAAGTTTATTATTCCAATGGTGTTTTTGTTATTACTCAAGTTGCTTATGATAATTATGGATGTTCCGATACAGCGAGAGTAGCTGTCCGCATTAACAATATTACAAATGAAATTTATTCATTAATACCAAATGCGATATCACCAAATGGAGATGGGAAAAATGATGTTTGGAAATTAGATTTTATTTCGATTTTATATCCTCAAACAGAAGTTGATATTTTTAATGTTTGGGGACAGAATATTTATCATTCTGTTGGTTATAACGAACCATGGAATGGTAAGTTCAATGGCCATGATTTACCTGTTGGAAATTATTATTATGTTATTAATTTAAATGATTCAAGCAATACGGAGCAATTAAAAGGTTCAATATTATTGATTAGATAAAATGAGAAAAGGTGTTCTAATTATATTTTTGATACTTGCTTGGTTTAATTCAACAGCCCAGCAACTTCAATTATCTACAAATTATATATTGAATAACTACGCTTATAATCCAGCAATTGCTGGATCTAAATCTCATTCGGTTGTCAATTTAAATTACAGAAATCAATGGGTGGGTTTTCAAGATGCGCCTAAAACATACTTATTGAGTGTTCACAATAGTATCGGCAAAGAAAAGAAAGTTGGACTTGGTTTTTTTATAAATTCTGAAAACTCTGGATTACTATCTAAAACATCAAGTTATGCAACGTTTGCATACCATTTAAAACTAAACAACCAGTATAAAATAAGTTTCGGTATTTCAGCGGGTATGCTTCAGTATAGAATAAAATTGTATGATGCTAAAATAGCAGATATTGGAGATGATTTGTTAACAGGTAATTTACTTACAAATAATGTTTTTGATTCAAATGCTGGTCTTTATTTATATAGTGACAAACTTTTTTTTGGAATTTCTAGCTACCAATATTTGTCTAATAAAATAACTTGGAAGGATTCACGAAGTAGTTTAACACCACATTTTTATTCTACACTTGGTTATTTGATTAAAGCAAATAAGAATCTAGTCATTCAGCCAAGTGCATTAGTGAAGTATAATTACCCTGCAATTATTCAACCAGAGGTTAGCGTAAGAGGTATCTATAAGAATATGTTTTGGATTGGAACATCTTATCGAATGAATGATGCGTTAAGTGCATTAGTTGGAATTGTTGTAAAAGAAAAATTGACTATTGCATTTGCCTTCGATTATACAACATCTAAAATAAAAAATTACACAAAGGGATCAAATGAATTATCTATTTCTTATCAATTTATTAAAAAGAAGAAAAAATTAAATGCTGATGAAGAAGAATTTAATGATATTGATAACAGTATTCGTTCAAAATTAAAAAAACAAAATGGGGAAGAACTTAAATAAAATTTTGCTATTCATACTTTTGACGTTTCAAAATACTTTAATTAGTCAAATTGATACTGTTTTTTGGTTTGCTGCGCCTTGGGTTACTGTTGGTCATTCTGGAAATAAACCTGTTTTGTTGCGTATTTCAACGTTTTCGAGTCCCACGGTTGTGAGAGTTAGACAGCCTGCTGGAACTTACGACACTACATTTACAATTGCGCCGAATTCTTTGTTTTCTAAATCATTATCTCATATCATAAGTTCAATTGAAAACACTCCCGCAAATACGATTTTAAATCGTGGCTTGAAAATTTCATCCAACAATCCTATAACAGTTGTTTATGATATATTAACTCAAGGTTATAATCCTGAAACATATTCTATGAAAGGGCAAAATGGCTTAGGTTTAGAATTTTTATGTCCTTTTCAAACAAAATCAAATAA
>JBILCJ010000201.1:0-3933 GCA_044353195.1 Bacteroidia bacterium
CATTTAGCAGGTATTACTTATTCCATAAATTTAAATTCTGGCCAGAGTTACAATATTGAAAATGTGACAGCTTATACTTCTATTTCTGGACAAAATTTAAGCGGAACGATTGTATATTCTGATAAACCAATTTCTGTTACTGTTACAGATGATTCCGTTAATGGTGTTTCTGGATGCTATGATTTAATGGGTGACCAAATCGTTCCTGTTGAAGTTTTAGGTAACGAATATATTGTTAATAAAGGTGCCTTATATGCTTCTGAAAATGAAGGAGCCTATGTAGTTGCAACAGAAAATTTTACTCAATTGACTGTAAATGATGGTACAATTACAACAACGTATTTAAATAAAGGAGACACATATTTTTATAAAATTACACAATTACTCACTCATTTTTTTGGAGATAAACCTATATATGTTATTCACGGTAGTGGGTTTGGATGCGAGTTAGGTGAAGCAATTATTCCTTCACTAAATTGTGCTGGATCAAATCAAGTTAGTTTTACAAGAACTAGCGCTGAATCTTTTTATTTAAATATTCTTTGTAAAACATCTTCAAAATCTGATTTTTTATTGAATGGAAGTAGTGTTTTAGTTCCCGCATCAAATTTCACTATTGTGCCTGGAACGGGTGGTTTATGGAGTGGTTTTCAAAGAAGTTTTTCAACTGCAGAAATGCCTGTTGGAATTACTAGTTTATTGACAAATACTAACGCTTCAAATCCTTTTTTTGCTTTGGGCGTTTTTAGCGGTGGATTTGCTACAGGCACATCCTATCATTACATGTCTTCATTTATTCGAAAGGTATTTGTAAATGCTGGTAATGATCAAAATATCTGTAAAATTACCAATACAATATC
Source organism: Bacteroidia bacterium (assembly GCA_044353195.1). Classification (GTDB taxonomy): domain Bacteria; phylum Bacteroidota; class Bacteroidia; order B-17B0; family Aurantibacillaceae; genus UBA4416. The sequence continues at coordinate 861 of JBILCJ010000201.1, forward strand.
ATTAAATGGAAATGTCCAAGGAGGAACAACCACTGGAATTTGGTCAGTTGTTGGAGGAACAGGAACATTTAGTAGTGCGACAAGCTTAAATACAACTTACACATTAAGCACTGGCGATTTATCTCTTTCTCAATTAAAATTTGTATTAATGTCAACTGGAAATTGCAATCCAGTGAGAGATACCATGTTGTTAACGATATTTAATTCTCCGACCGTTACAGCAGGCCCAAGTTTTGCGTTGTGTAAAAATAACATTAATCCAGTTTTACTTAATGGTACTTTAAATTATGCTGCCGGTGCAAGTTGGACAAGTTCAGGTTCAGGTTCATTTGGAAGTGTTGGATCTTTAAATACAACGTATCTACCTTCACCTGCAGATTTATTAGCAGGAAGTGTTACGCTTAGTTTAACTTCTTCAGGAAGTTTTAATAGTTGTCCAAACACCTTTGATAGTTTAAAAATAAATTTTACGAATGCTCCTATCGTAATTTTGAGTCCAGATGTTTTAGTATGTGCAAATAATCCTACAGTCGCACTAACAGGAACTGTAACAGGTGGCTCAACCACTGGATTATGGACGACTAGTGGTTCTGGATTGTTTTCGCCTTCTACTTCGAGTTTAAGTTCTATATATCAATTGACGCCTGCAGACATTGCTAATGGAAGTGTTACTATTAAATTAACCTCCACATTTAATGGAAATTGTTTGCCTGTATTTGATAGTTTAAATATTTTTGTTACTCCTTCGCCGATTGTAAATGCAGGAATAAACGATACAATTTGTTCAAGTAATATTTTTTATAATTTAAACGGAACTATTTTTGCTGGAGCCAGTTCTGGCATTTGGAGTACATTGGGTAATGGGACTTTTGTAAGCCCAACTTCATTAAATACAATTTACACTTTAGGAAATGCTGATACACTTGCAGGCCAAGTAAAATTAGTTTTGACATCAACAGGTTCTTATTGTTTGCCAGTTAGAGATACAGTTTTATTAGTTATTGTAAAATCAGCCATTGTTAATGCAGGGGTTGATAATATATTTTGTAACAATCAATTAATTCCATTAACTGGGACAGTTACAGGTGTTACAAATTCAGGAGTTTGGTCTACTTTTGGTACAGGGGTTTTTACTCCTAATGATTCATTATTGACTAATTTTTATCAACCTTCTGTTTTAGATTATTCAAATGGCTCAGTTAATTTATTATTGACTTCAACATTTAATAAAGGTTGTAGTGCTATTTCTGATACAATAAAAATAAATTTCAAAGCAGCGCCAGTTGCAAATTTCATTTCCAATAACGAATGTGTTTATAAAAGTGCTGTTTTTACAGATAATTCAACAACTTCTGCCGGTTCATTATCTTTGTATTGGTGGAATTTTGGTGACGGAGTTACAGGTTCTTTAAATACAGTTAATCATATTTATACAACACCTGGTACATACACTGTTAGTCATGTGGCTTATTCCTCAAACGGATGTAACGATACCATAAAAAAGCCAATAACGATTTATTTTTTACCAGAAGCTTTATTTTATCAAAACACACCATGCTTGGGTAACCTTACACAGTTTGTAGATTCTTCAAAAACCTTATCAGGAAGTTTAATTTCATGGAATTGGAATTTTGGTGATTTTTATACTTCAGGACTTCAAAATCCACAGCATGCATTTACGAACACATCAACTTTTTCAGTTTCACTAATTGTAACGTCTTCATTTGGCTGTAAAGATACATTAGTTAAAGAAGTGAATGTAATTCCTGGTCCAACAGCAAATTTTAGTATAAATCCAAATCCAGTAGAAGCACTCGAATCTGCAAATTTTATAGATTTATCAAGTGGTGTTAGCACTCTAACTAATTGGAATTGGTATTTTGGAGATAGTACAGCTACTAATATTCAAAGTCCGATTCATAATTATAATTATCCTGGTAATTTTGTTGTCACTTTGGTTGTGAAAGATATTAATGGATGTATTGATACAACTCGAAGAGAAATTATTGTTGTTTTACTACCCGATGTTCCAACAGCATTTAGTCCAAACGCTGATAGGCAAAATGATTTTTTTCTAGTTAGAGGCGGACCATTTAAAACAATCAATGTGAAATTATATAATAATTGGGGTCAATTAATTTTTGAAACGAATGACCAATTAGAAGGATGGGATGGAACTTTTAATGGAACTGAGCAGCCAATTGGTGTTTACATTTGGGTAGTTGAAGTTGAAATGTTTACAGGTAAGAAATTTAAAAAGTCTGGTGACGTAACACTTCTTAGATAATATGAAAAGTAGAGGAATTAAAATCATATTTTGTATAATCTTATTAAAATCAAATTTAGTAAGGGCTCAAGATTTTCACTTATCCATTTACGATGCAGCACCTATGTTCTTAAATCCAGCATTAACAGGATTAGTTGATTCAAAGATAAGAGTTCATGCACAGTATCGTAATCAATGGAGGAGTGTTGCATTTAAACCATATAACACAGCTCTAATTAGCGTTGACGCACCAAAAGGAAAATGGGGATTTGGTGGCCAAATAATTAATATGCGCGCTGGTATTGGAAATTATAATGCATTACAAGTTTTATTTTCTACCTCATATGCAGTGCACTTAGATAAAAATAAATACAATAATATTTCTTATGGTTTACAAGTAGGATTTACACAAAAAAGAATCGAATCTCCATTGTATACCTTTAATAATCAATATACTCAATCAAATGGAGGTTCTTTCGATAATTCATTGCCATCCGGTGAAAAATTTAGCTCACAATCATTTATAACACCACAATTCAATGCTGGTTTTATGTATTTTTATTCTAAACAACAAGCGAGGCTAAATCCATTTTTCGGTTATTCTGCATTTAATTTATCTAATCCAAAAGAAACCTATTATACTACTAATAATAAATTGCCTATCAGGCATTATTTTCATGGAGGGTTAAGATTAAATATAAATGAGTTATTTTATATTTTACCAAAGGTATTATTTTCAATTCAAAAAAATGCCACTGAGCAATTGTATTCTATTGATGCTGGATACTTTTTAAAAAATGAATCCTT
>JBILCJ010000078.1:0-9332 GCA_044353195.1 Bacteroidia bacterium
AAAAATAATTCTATTAAGTTACATTATCAGAATTGACAATAGCAAGGTACATAATTACATATTGGCAATTCGTGTGCTAATATAAGCATTTTATCTACATTAATATATATTTACAATTTAATAAATTATATTAAGTTTGCTCGTGTTTAAAAAACCAAATAAACATTTTTTGTTACTTCACCTCATTGTTTTTATCTGGGGTTGGTCGCCCATTTTAGGTAAAGGGATTTCTGCAAATGCCATGCAATTAGTATGGTTTCGAATTGCAATTACCATTGTATTAATGGCGATGTATTTACTTTACATTAAAGCTAATTTACGTATTTCCAAAAAAAAATTGATTCAGTTGATCTTAATTGGTTTTATCATTTGTATCCATTGGCTTTGCTTTTATGGTGGGATTAAGGTTTCTAACGTTTCTGTAACGATGGCAGCTTTTAGCACAGGCACATTTTTTACTGCTATTGTTGAACCAATTTTATATAAAAGGAAATTTATATGGTACGAGCTGTTTATTGGAATTATTATTATGGGTGCCATCTTTCTTATTTTTTCAGCTGAAATACAATTTGGGTTAGGTATTTTACTTGGCACCTTGGCTGCATTTACAGCTTCGTTATTTAGTGTATTAAATGGTTTGTTAATTCAAGATAGCAAGTCACCCATTTCATCGCCAGTTTTGTCATTCATTGAATTAACGGCTGCACTTGTAGGCTTAAGTTTGTTTTTGTTTTTCAATAACGATTTTTCACTACCATTCTTTTCAATTACAAACAAAGACATTCTTTTATTGTCTATTTTAGCAGGTGTTTGTACGGTTTATCCTTTTATAGCTAGTGTTAATCTTATGAAATACATTAGTCCTTATACCATAAATTTAACTGTAAATTTAGAGGGCGTTTATGGGATTATTTTAGCAAGTATTATCTTTCAAGAAAATAAAGAATTATCAATTACCTTTTACATTGGATTTGGAATTATAGTGTTTGCCATATTTTTAAATGCTTTTTTAAAACAACGGTTAACTAAAAAAATAATAGTTATTTAAAAAAATAGCTATTTTAAAATAGTGTATTAACTATTTTATAACATAAAACCATACCTTTATCACTTTAAATTTAAGGATATGCAATTTGAGCTCAGCTTAGAATATTTAGAAAACCTAAAAGAAGCGATATCAAATAATGATAATGCAACATTAACAGCTCAATTAAATGAGTTGTATGAAGTTGACATTGCCTTAATTTTAAACCGTCTTGACCTTGAAGAATCAATTTATCTCTATAATTTAATTGAAGAAGATTTAAAGGCAAATGTTTTACTTGAGTTAGAAGAAGATAAACGTGAAGCTATCTTATCAACTTTTTCTACCAAAGAAATTGCCGAACAATTAGATAATATGGATTCGGATGATGCTGCTGACGTCATCAATGAATTACCTGAAGAAATTCAAAACGAAGTATTATCCCAGATTGAGGATATAGAGCAAGCTAGTGATATTGCTGATTTAATGAGCTATGACGAAGGCACTGCTGGTTCGTTAATGGCGAAAGAATTAATTAGCGTATATGCACACGAAACAGTTTCGGCTTGTATCGATGAAATTAGAAAGCAAACAGATACTGTCGAAACCATGTATGCAGTTTATGTTGTGGATATGCATGATAAATTAATCGGCATGCTTTCTTTAAAAAAATTAATTATTTCGCATCCATTAGCAAAGGTGGAAGAAATTTTTGATGCAGATGTTATTTCATGTAAAACAAGTTCTTCAAGTGAAGAAGTTGCTGAATTAATTCAAAAATATGACTTAGTTGTATTACCTGTGGTTGACCAATTAGGAAGATTAGTAGGTCGTATTACCATTGATGACGTGGTTGACGTGATGAGGGAAGAAGCTGAAAAAGACATTCAGCGAATGAGTGGTATTACCGACGATGTTGATAGTAATGATACATTATGGAGATTATCTAGAGCCCGTATTCCTTGGTTATTGGTTGGTATGTGCGGTGGCATTATTGGATCTCGAATTATTGGTAGTTATGAAAATCAAATTCAACTTAGACCGGAAATGGCGTTCTTTATCCCACTCATTGGAGCCATGGGGGGAAATGTAGGCGTTCAATCATCAGCCATTATAGTTCAAGGATTAGCAAATAATACATTAATTACAGATAAAATTGCACCCAAATTATTAAAAGAACTGGGTGTTGGTTTAATTAACGGGTTAATTTGCTCAGGCTTAATTTTAGGGTATAATTTACTTATCAGCGAATCATGGGCGTTAGCAGCAACTGTTAGCTTAGCATTAATTACGGTTATTTTATGCGCTTCATTTTTAGGAACATTTGTTCCGCTCATGATGAATCGATTTAAAGTAAATCCAGCATTAGCAACCGGACCTTTCGTTACCACCTTAAATGATATCATTGGTATTTCAATTTATTTTATTGTTGGCAGAATTCTTTACAGCGTTTTTTAAATGCAAACACTACAACAGCTTATTTCAGGTGAACTAAAAGGAGCAAAGACACTCAAACTATCTTGCGGACTCACTTCATTTCCTCAAGAAATTTTTGAACTAGCGGATACCTTAGAAATCATCGATTTATCTGGAAATAATTTATCAGAATTACCTAAAAATTTCTATGAATTAAAAAAAATAAAAATCGCTTTTTTCTCGGAAAACAATTTTACTAAATTTCCTGAAGTGCTATCTAAATGTGAAAATTTGACAATGATTGGTTTCAAATCAAATCAAATTCATACCATTCATGAAAATTCATTTCCTAAAAAATTACGCTGGCTCATTTTAACCAATAACCAAATTGAAAAATTACCAAGCAGCATTGGAGATTGTAAACTTTTACAAAAAGTAGCATTAGCTGGGAACAAATTAAGTGAGTTGCCAAAAGAAATGGCTCAGTGCGAAAATATTGAACTACTTAGAATTTCCGCAAATAATCTCCTCCAATTACCTGATTGGGTATTAGCATTACCAAAATTATCATGGTTAGCATTTTCAGGAAATCCTAGCTGTAGTGAATTAAGTTCAATTAACGAAATTCAAGAGATCAGCTGGGATGATTTATCGCTTAACGAAAAATTAGGAGAAGGTGCATCAGGTATTATTTTCAATGCTACTTGGAACATTGCCCATACTAATTACAAACAAGTTGCAGTCAAACTTTTTAAAGGTGAAGTAACAAGTGATGGATATCCTCAAGATGAAATTAAAATATGTTTATCAATAGGCACCCAAAAAAATTTAGTTAAAGTCTTAGGGAAAATAAAAAATCATCCTCAACAAACTACAGGATTAGTCTTCGAGTTAATTCCACCAAGCTATTTCAATTTGGGTAATCCGCCTAATTTTGAAACGTGTACAAGAGATACGTTTGAAAAAAAAATTACATTTAACCATGCTTTAACAATTTTAAAAAACATAGCCAATGCTTGTATTCACTTACATTCAAAAGGAATAATGCATGGAGATTTATACGCTCATAACACTTTAATTGACAATCAAGGTAATACAATTTTAGGAGATTTTGGAGCTGCAACAATGTATGATTTTAAAAATATTGACGGAAGAAAATACGAAATGCTTGATGTGAGAGCTTTTGGATATTTAATAGATGATTTAATTATCAACCTTGTAAAAAATGACTCAGAATTAATGAGACTAAACACATTAAAACAAATTAGAAACAAGTGTTTGAATAAAGAAACTTTAAATCGACCATCATTTTCAGATATTCTAATTGATTTAACTACAATTTAAACTATCGTTTATTGATACCTTCAATTACTCTTATTCTGCCCAACGAAAACTATTTATATCAAATCCAGCTAAATCTAAAACTCTATCCACAACGGTAGAGGCTAAATCTTCAAACGTTGAAGGTTTACTATAAAAAGAAGGTGATGCCGGACAAATAATTCCACCAGCTTGTGTTACAACTTGCATATTAGAAATATGAATTGAGTTATAAGGCGTATCTCTGATCATTAAAATTAATTTTCTTCTTTCTTTTAAGATAACATCAGCAGCTCGAGAAGTTAAATCATTACTAATGCCTGAGGCGATGCGTGCCAAAGTTCCCATGCTGCATGGGCAAACAATCATAGTTGTGTATTTTGCAGAACCAGAGGCAAAAGGTGCATAAAAATTATTCTTATCATAAAACGTAAATGGATATGTTTTATAATCTTCATTTCCTAATTCATGCTTCCAAACATCCTTAGCGTTATCACTCATAACCACACCAACCTCAGCAATTTGATTTTCAAGTTTATTGATTTTATCTAACAATACTTTAGCATAAATACTTCCGCTTGCACCTGTAATACTGATAATTATTTTTTGTTTTGCGCTCAAATTATTTTTTTGTTTTAATACGATAACCTAATGTAAATTCTAAAATATTATTATAATACCCTTTATTAAACAAGCGTGCCAACAAATTGTTGTAATAAATTGCTTGTTTAGTATAATTTGGTCTGATGGTAATAAATGAATTACTACTTCTAAAATTAACAAACCATTTTTCATTTATATGATATCCTAATCCAACTTTAAGCGAATACTCCAAATTATTAAATGGATATTTTCCAGTAAAATTACCTTGTTCAGTAGCTTCGTAATAGTTAATGAGGTAGCCAGCTGAAACACCAATATCAAACAGATACTTTTTATTTGAAGTATATTTGAAAAGTAAAGGCACTTCAAGGTAATTCAAATTTAAGTAATAGGCTGTGAAATCATTTTTGGTTGGATTTTGATTCTTTTGTGCCCCTTTTTGAATGAATATAAATGAAAGGCTTGATCGAAAATCTTTGGCAATTTTCGTCTCCACTCCTATCCCACCCATAAATCCAACTTTATGAAAGCCACTATAAGCATCACCATGAACTTGAGCAGGAGAAACACCCATATTTAAAATCAAATCAAAGGTTGACTTTTTTTCTTGGCTAAATAAAAAAATGGGTAAGAATAAAAAAATTAAAATCTTCATATTACTACGAAGATACAAAAAAACTAATTAAACTGTTTTAACCATTTGACTGCATCTTCCTGAGTTGTGAATAAACTCGTAGATCTTTCGGGTGCAACAATTTTAATATAAAAGTTACAAATAATTTTTTGAGAAATAGAATTAATAACAAATGCATCAGCAATTGAATATGGGCAATTATGAACCTTAGCCATGTGCTTTAATGTTTCAATATCAGCAGTAGAATATTTACCAAATAAAAATATGGTTGGAAGTTTTCTTGAACCCATTTCAAGTTGGGCTGAAATTAGTTGTTTTAAATCGCTTAAAGAAAATTCCTTTTTATCTATTATTTCAACAAGGTAATATCTATTCTTATGAATAGACACGTTGAAAACATCAGATACTATTTTTTTAGACAAAAGCATAAATTTATAAGACAAATATATAAATTTAACTTACAAATAGCAAATTTTAACTAGATATTTTATCGTTACTTATTCAAAATATCCATTTTGTATTTTGGTCTCTTATGCTCAAGCCAGATAAAATTTTTAAGCCTCATGTCTTCATCAATTACTTCTTTTAAAGGATAAATAATTGATTCTGGTTTGTTTTTAAAAGACATTTTTGACAAACCATTAACATCAAAGGACATCGTAATTGATTGGCAGAGAGTTTTATTTACACCTGTGTAACTATTTTTTTGTTTTACATAATAAATAACTTGCGCATTTCCCTTTATATTTATTTTCCGAATGGTATCTCTTACAAAAAAACCTTCCATGTTTTTACCAGAAACTTGATTAAATTTTTGTTCATCTAAACTATCTGATTTTTGAATAACAAGTGCATTATTAAGTAATTCAAACGATTTAAGTCCGAATTCAGAAATGAAAACATTGATTTGCTTTGCTGTAATTTGAGAATGTGAAGCCCATAAAACAGGTGAGTTAGAAAGTATTAAGACTGAATCGTGCATCGAATAATTTAGTGAATCACATATTCCTTGTAAATCTGATTTAAAAATTTTGACATGTTGATACGCTTTAACATTAGCATGTAAACTGTCTGACTTGTTATAAAATAAGGTATCAGCTGATAAAAATAACGTGTCCTTCTCTATTTTTTTTGAATACACTGCGTGACCTGTAACAATAGATTTTTTCGTAAGCTCGAAATGCTCTGCGAAATCGCCGATGATTATTGACGTGTTACTTGTGTCAATAATTTTGATATGACGCATTGCCCGGCCATATCCTGTTTTTCGATTATAAAAAAGACTATCGCCAAATAACTTTTGGCTTTTAGTGTTAATCATAGCGTGCTTACTGAATCGCGCCACTTCCTTTCCTGTGTCATACCAGCCGTTTTCACAATAAATATAATTCTCTTTACTGGTAATAATACTTGGGCCAAAAAAATATGCTATCTTACTTAAGGTGTTATATCTTAGTGTGTCAGATTTCATTATAATATTTGTATTTGTTAAAACAACATCATAATGAAATGATAATTCTTTAGACGCAGAATAATAGTGGCCATTTTTACTAATTAAGGTATTATCTTTATTAACGATTGTTCCGCCATTATAATAACTAGCTATAGAAGTTGACAAATCATATACCAAAATACTAGTAGTGAGAGTCATATCTTTTTCAACACAACGAACATGCCCCTTTAAATTTGCAAGTTTAGTGTTAGCGTCATATTTTAATGAATCTCCGTATACAAAAATACTATCACCTTTTGTGATTAGAATATGACCAAAGGCTTCAAGTTTTTTATTGTTGTATAAATAAGCACTATCACAATACATTTTTGATCCTTCGTGTTCGCATTCTACAGAGCCAATTAATCTCTGAGCATCGATACCAGATTCTTTATCAAATAGTAAGCGATTGGCGTGATTTACTTTTATATACTTTTCTGATTTAACTTCAATCGATTTAATTTTATTCTGAGAATGACTAATTAAAATGGAGAAAAAAAGTAAATAACCAATTAAAAAACGTTTAACTGAATTAGTAGTTACGATTGAATATGAAAATAGTGAGATCATTTTAATCCCTAAATTTAATCATATTAACTTTCAATAAATGCGATATTACTTAATTTTAATAAAATTTAATTTTTAAGTAAATTTTTAAGTGGATCTTCTTTAATCACTTTAAAAGCCGTACGCCTATTTTTTTGATGAGCAGCTTCAAACTCCTCACTTTCAGGTACCATTAAGCTAATTTGATCATCTGAGATAAGTGGTTCGTTTTCTCCATAGCCAGTAGGACGCATTCTTTCGGACTTAATACCTCTATGAATTAAATAGTTAACACATGACTGTGCTCTAGCTTGTGATAGCTTTAAATTATGATTATCACTTCCGCGTGTATCAGTATGTGAATTAATTTCAATTGATATATTTTCATTTAATCTCATTAATTCTACTAAATTATTAAGTATTTCTTTTGACTTAGGTCGTAAGGTTGCTTTATCCAAATCATATTCAATTCCTTCGATAATAATATCGCCTTCGGGTATTTTTGATAAATAAAAATCTTGCTTAAAACTTGCAGATTCCGTGAGTCCTTTTGTACTAATACTTGCAGAGCTTGCAAAATATCCTTTTTTTTGAGTTTTAATAAAATAATCAGTATTAGGATTTAAATTACTCGCATAATATCCATTTTCATTAGTTGATAAATACACTGGTTCTGAATCGCTATGAACATCACTCAATGTAATTAATGCACCTAATATAGGTTCATTATTGGATGCATCATACACATTACCATCAACATCTAATAAAATAGGCTCGTTATCAAAAGCATATATATCATAACAATTTCCACCAGGACAATCCTCTCTATCACTCGAAAAATAACCTTTCGACTGAAGTGATTCTAAAACGAAATAGGCATCGTCCTTACTCGAGTTAATTGGTTTTCCTAAATTTTTCGGAACAGAATAGGCAGAATCTTCAATATTTAATGAACTTTTATAAATGTCTAAACCTCCAACACCGGTATGTCCATTCGAACTAAAAAACAATGTGTTTGACAATGTATGAAAGAAAGGTGTGACTTCATCTTGATTGGTATTAATTAAAAAACCTAAATTTTTGGCTTCACTAGTAAGTCCATTTTCATCAATATTACAAACATATAAATCGAATCCACCCATGCCTCCTGGTTTGTTTGATGAAAAAAACAATTTAGAACCATCATATGAAACGAAAGGTTGCATTGCTTTATATCCTTTCTTATTAACTGTTTCGCTTAATTTATATGCTTCGAAAAACATACCATCTTTCATTTTTGCCATATAAATAAAAGATTCATTTCTATTTGCATCGCTCCAGCGTGTAAAAAACATGACATTATCATATGTAACTACACTTGAACCTTCATGTAATCCAGTGTTTACAGGTCGTCCATAGTTAATTGGTTTTATCCATGAAGAATCAATAAATTCTGTATAATAGATATCACACAAATACTTTGAATCTTGAGTTTCCGGATCTAATAAAACGCCTCCTTTACGAGCGCTTGTAAACAGTAACTTTGTTGGGCTACCATAGAACATTGGTGCAAAATTAGAAGTACCTGAATTAAAAACTAAAGTGTCTAATTTATAAACCAAAATTTTCTTTTTAAAACTACTAGTATCAAGTGCAAAGTAACACGAACTAATACTTTTTTGAATACATTTTATTAATGAATCGTTAGAAGTTGATTTAAGAAGTGCTTCCAATTTTATTACAGCAGCTTGATAATCCTTAAGATTAATTAATGATTGAGCATAGAATACAGCATCATTAGGATATGATTTATTTTCTACAACAATTTTATAATACTTTGCTGCATTTACATAATCTTTATTTAAACGATAGCATTCTGCTAATTGATGATTTAAATAATTTACCTTTGAGGTAGTATTAACAACATTTTTTCTATGTTTTTTTAGCGTATCTGGTTTAAATTCTTTTGATTTTAAATTTACCAACTGCACCTCATAAGGAAGAACTAATTCCGATAAAATGGTTGTATCATCATTTATTTTTGTGTAAAAATCAATTGCTGTAGGATAATCCTTCATTTTAAAAGCATCGTCACCTTTTTTCAACCAAAGTTTTTTTGACTGAGAAACACTAGTTAAAAAAGAAAGAAGCAGTATTATACTAACTATATTTTTCATACATTACAATCTAGGACAATGCTTAATTTCTTTTGGTTTAGTGGACTTTACAACGTAAGTAAAGGATATTTCAAATGCACCCTTATAATATGAAACCCCTTTAAGTGTTGATGTATTGATGTCGTATCCAAATTTAGCAAT
>JBILCJ010000079.1:0-9260 GCA_044353195.1 Bacteroidia bacterium
CGAAAGACAACTATTACTCTTAGAGTATTTAACCCTGCATTAGATGAATATGTTGCTAATGCTAAGGTAGTTTTAATAGAACGAAAAGTAGAAGGTAGCGGTGGTTCGGGGATCCTCAGACAGTTTTGTGGTTAATCAAAATACTTTTTCCGCTTCAATTTCGAAACTTTGGGATGGTGACAATTTCTAACTTCGCAAAGCCCGAAACCGTTATACCTTAACTTTACTATTAAATATCTTTCGAACAAATAGTTTAATTTGACAAATATTGTTAAACAATCTATTCACCTATTTTATGCCTGCATTAAAGTTCATATATTTAAATTAAAAACAAATGTATTTTAATGCTTTAGCAAAACCACTTTATTATTTACTATTTCTTTCGGTATTATTTACTTCTTGCAATGGTCAAGATAATACGACAGCTCTTACCGAAAAAGTAAATGAGTCAATCCCATTAAAAACAGGTTATCCCAAGATTAGTAAAAACAAAGCCACCAGCGAACATCAAAGTGTGTATTGTAGTTTACAAGATAAGGCTGGCAACATTTGGTTTGGCACCTCAGGTGATGGCGTGTATTGTTTTGATGGAACATTATTTACACACTACACCATAAAAGATGGTTTAAGTCATAACAACGTATACTGCCTATTAGAAGATAAGGTTGGTAACATTTGGTTCGGCACAACTGATGGCATCAGCATTTACGAACCTTTGCGTTCTCATAATTTAGAGAGTAAAAAAATCACTCCCATTAAACTTCCAGAAAACTTTACGCCGAGTTCAAACAACGATTGGTATGGCAACGCCAACGCGACCAAAAAAACGGTTTGGAGTTTATTACAAGATAAAAAAGGAACCATTTGGATAGGCACTGGAGACGGGCTTTTCTGTCATGAGCCGTCAACGGAAGTCAATGCAAGTTCTAAAGTATTCACACGATTTTTAGACAATTATTTATTAGTTAATAAAGAAAATCTGCATCTTAAAATGATTGATTGCATGTTGGAAGATAAAAGTGGAAACATTTGGTTTGGTTCTGGCATGCCGCCAGGTATGGAAGGTATTTGCAAATACGATGGGAAAACACTCGTAAGTTTTAAACCCGAACATGAAGGTTGGATTCGAAACATCATAGAAACTAAAAACGGAGATCTTTTATTTACCACACGACGCAAAGGCATTTGTAGATACGATGGAAAAAAATTCACGTATGAGAGTCAGCCAGCAGGAGTTATTCCGAGTTCTATGATGAGTTGTTTTGAAGATACCAAAGGAAACACTTGGTACACTTCCGATTACGGCAAACAGTTAAATGATACCCTTGGTGGCCTTTGGAAATATGATGGAAAAATAGTGACGAAATACTCAGCTAAAGATGGTTTAACAAGCAATGCTGTTTTCATGGTTTTTGAAGACAGAGGTGGAAATATTTGGATTGGCACACGCAATATGGGCTTGTATCGTTTCGATGGTAAGCAATTTACAAGTTTCTCCGAATAGAATTTTTAATTTACTTACCCAACATTTTAGCAACGTACTTTCCTACAATATCAAATTCCAAATTAACGGTATCACCTATTTTTAATGTTTTAAAAATGGTGTTTTCATAGGTGTAAGGAATGATACAAACAGAAAAAGAATGGTCTTGAGAATTTACAACCGTTAAACTCGTGCCATTGATTGTTACAGATCCTTTTTCTACTGTTACATTATGCGATGTATTGTGATAAGAAATGGTGTAAGTCCAACTGCCATCATTATCTATAATTGACGTTACCGTTCCTGTTTCATCCACATGCCCTTGTACAATATGCCCATCAAATCGACCATTTGCAGCCATGCAACGTTCCAAGTTAACAAGGTTACCTATTTGTAAATGTCCTAAATTAGTTTTTTGCAACGTTTCATCAATAGCTGTTACCGTATACTGCTCGTTGTGTATTTTTACAACGGTTAAACAAACACCATTGTGTGCCACACTTTGGTCAACTTTTAATTGGGGCGTAATGGAAGAACTGAATGTGAAGTGAACATTTGATTGTTCTCTCTCTATGTGTTCAACTTTGGCTAAGGTTTCTATAATTCCTGTAAACATAACGTAAAAGTAAATAATTTTTAGAGTTATATAGCTCACAATAAAAAAATAAACTTGTACCTTAGTGTTGCAAAATGAAAAAATTAATTATTCTTAGTTTATTTATCTTACAATCCTTACATGGTTTGAGCAGTTACATCTTAATACCCATGGATGAAACTCAAAAAAATCATTTAAAGGCTTATGGCATTGCCTACTGGTCGATAAAAGGCGAGCTTCAAATACAGTGGTTGGTAAACTACAGAGGTGGCAGTTTTTTAATTCCCAATGCAAAGCCTGTAACAACAGAGTGTACGGTAAGAGGCGTTAGCTTTGAAATTATTTCGGATGCACAAGGGCATAGTATCTTAGAAGATATTGCTAATCCAGAAGTGAACCAAGATGTGGTGAAACTAGAAAAAGCTCCACGTGTGGCAGTGTATTCGCCAAAAACAAAACAGCCTTGGGACGATGCCGTAACTCTCGTTTTAAAGTATGCTGAAATTCCATACGATGTTGTGTATGATGAAGAAATTCTCAGTGATCAATTAAAGGATTATGATTGGTTGCATTTACATCACGAAGACTTTACGGGTCAATATGGCCGTTTTTACGCCTCTTACAAACAAGCGGCATGGTATCAATTACAAGTGAAAGATGATGAAGCGATGGCAAAAAAATTAGGCTTCGCAAAAGTATCTCAATTAAAATTAGCGGTTGCAAAAAAAATAAATGACTTTGTATTTATTGGAGGCTTTATGTTTGCTATGTGTAGCGCCACAGATAGTTATGATATTGCGTTAGCCGCAGAAGGCGTTGATATTTGCGAGACGATGTTTGATCATGATGCTGCTGACCCAGCCATGAATAAGAAAATAGATTACGACAAAGGCTATGCATTTGAAAAATACCAACTCAGCACAAATCCTTTTGAATACGAATTTTCAACGATTGACGCCACAAATACGCGCAACCAATATGGTGTGACGAAAGAAAATGATGTATTTACCTTGTTTGAGTTTTCGGCCAAATGGGATCCAGTTCCAACCATGCTATGTCAAAATCATGTACAAACTATCAAAGGATTTTATGGACAAACAACCGCTTACACAAAAACATATATTAAAAAAAATGTATTGGTGTTAGGCGAATCCAAAGCGTTTAATGAAGCGCGGTATATACATGGCACGCATGGTAAAGGCACATGGACATTTTATGGCGGACACGATCCAGAAGATTACCAGCATAAAGTGGAAGATCCTCCAACCGATTTAAGCTTGCATCCTAATTCGCCAGGTTATCGTTTGATTTTAAATAATATTTTGTTTCCTGCAGCGAAAAAGAAAAAACAAAAAACCTAATCACCTTACTTCACTTCAAACAAATTATTCTCTTTCAAATACAACGCCTTTGTCATGTATTTTTGCATCAAATCAATATCATGCGATGATACAATAATTAGCTTTTTCTCTTCAAGACTCACTACTTTCAAGTCTTCAAATAACTTATGCTTTGATGTGTAATCTAAAAAAGCAGTAGGCTCATCTAATAAAATAATGGAAGTTTCTTGCGCTAATGATTTTGCAATCATCACTTTCTGCCTCTGTCCATCACTCAACTCTTCCATCAAAGTATCTTTTAATGAGGCAAGTCCTAAACGTTCTAAGCTTCTTTCGATGACCGCGATGTCATCTGGCATAAGCTTCCCAAACATTGATAAATATGGCGTTCTGCCTAATGCTACCACATCATAAACAGTTAAATTAAATCCCCCTATTTTTTCGGTGGTAACAATGGAGATTAGTGTTGCTTTCTTTTCGAACGATAAAGATTCTAAGTTTTCACCTTGAATTAAAACAGATCCATGTAAAGGTTTTAAATAACCCGTGAGGGTTTTAAGTAGTGTAGATTTACCCACGCCATTATCACCTATTAATCCAATCAGAGAACCAGATTGAAAAGACGCGTTCAATCCTTTAAACACAGATGTTTGTTTACGTTTGCTACGATAGCCAATTTCTAATTGTTTAATTTCTATCATTGCACATTAAATTTAGATTTAAACAATAAATACATCACTACTGGCGAACCTATAAGCGTTGTAACCGTATTAATTGGTAGCATCATATGTGCGCTCAACAGTTGACAAATAAGATCAGCAAACACCATCACGCAAGCTCCTAGTAATAAACAGAACGTAATTTGATGGGTATGGTGCGAGGTTTTAAATAACAACCTGGATGCAATGGGAACAGAAATGCCTACAAAAGCAATTGGTCCACAAAATGCAGTAATAACACCCACCAGAATAGCCGTAATTAAAATGACTTTTATTCGAAGCATAGAAATATTGATTCCTAAATTCGCCGCATAATTCTCATTCAGTAAAATGGCGTTTAACGATTTAACCATTAAATATGCTACAACAATGGAACTAACATAAATCGGAACTATGATAACCATGTCGCTCAATGTGGTTGAACTTACACTTCCCATGCCCCAAATAACAAATGTTTTCAAAGCATTACTACTACTCATAAACTCAACAAGCGATTGCAATGCACCTAAAATTTGTGACAGCATAATGCCTACTAATAAAACGGTAACACTACTTTTATTTTTTTTAGATATCAATAAAATAATGAGCGTAACTAAAAATGCTCCCACCATAGAGAAAAGGGTAATCATACTTTTACCAAAAAAATATAATCCAGAAATTTGAATAGAGGTTAGCAACATGGTAGCGATTGCTACAAATAAACTTGCACCACTGCTGACCCCTAATGCATAAGGGCCTGCTAATGGATTGCGAAATAAGGTTTGCATCAATAAACCACACAACGCTAAAGCTGAACCTGCTAAAATACAGGTTAACACTTTAGGTAAGCGTATGGTGTATAAAATAGTATCAATAAGCTGACTATTATTAAGAATAGAAAACACATTAACACTTCCAATCATTAAATCGGCTATCATTAATAAGCCAAGAATAACAATCAGTAAACTAACGTAGAATATGAATTGGTTTTTTTTCACAACATGCCTTAGTTTAATTTTTTATAATATTTAAAATGATGGTTTGGTAATAAATTTGGATACAAAATATAAATTACATCCGCTAATACTTCATCAGGATTTGCAATTCCTGTTTCCCAATAATCACTGTAGCCTTTGTCATTTTGATTATAATTATTGTTGTACAATTCGTTCTTTTGATAGGCGTTAAATAAGGCATACCGATTATCGTACTCAAGCAACTCACGTTTTGTATTGAGGTTATAGAGATTCAACCAAACATCGCAATCTTTAGCAGCATGATAAACATATTCAAATGATTTTGGTGAACTACCCGTTTCATTTTTGTTTCCTAGAAAATAATTTGCACCTGCGTCTTTCAATAAATGAGCCATATAACTGTTTGCCGCTGGTACATACCAAGCGTCGCCGTATTTAATCTCTGTTAACACGGTTCGCCTATTAGCAATATCTTTAGTGAGGTGTTTCAAATCGTTGTATTTTTTCTCAGTTGATGCAAATAAAGAATCCGCCAGGCTATGGTTATCTAAAAAATAACCAAAAAACTTAATCCATTCTGCTCTAGCTAAAGGTGTTTCTTCCAAATGATCTAAACTAATTGCAATAGGAATTCCTGCTTGCAGTAATTTTTTATCGACATCTTCTGAAGGATTTCCCATACCAAATGTCATAAACAAATCAGGATTCAAGGCTAATGTATTTTCGATCTCTACTTGCAAACCCTTTGCTAATTGAATGATGGATTTGTTTTTCACGCCTTCTTGAATAAAAGAATTCGTATAATAATCTACATTATCAATTGCTACAATGGTTTGTTGTGCTTTTAACTTCATTAACATGGCCGCATAAATAGAACTCATAGCGGCTACTTTTTTTACCGGTACTTTAATGTAGTAAGCATCTTTGTCTGCAAGAGGCTTTTCGTTTTTGTAGAGAATAAATGTTGCCGTGACATTGTTGTTTGTTTTATTTCCAAGCAATTGAAGAGTTACGAATTGACTATTTTCTTTGACTTTAAATCGTTTCGCGTAACCTAACTTCACATCTTTAGAAATCGTTTGGCTATTTTTAGTTTCACTGGTATGACATGAAACTAAAAAACAAAGCGTAACGATATATACTGTCCATTTTAAAATCATTTTTGAAATTCAACTTTAAAAATGCTTCCTGATGGTTGATTAGGCAAAACAGCAATTGATGCCTGATGTAAATCACAAATGGTTTTTACAAGAAACAATCCTATGCCTGTACCCTTTGTTTTTCGGGTGTCTTCGTTACCACTTCTGTAAAAATTTTCAAATATTTTTTCTTTTTCTGTTTCGTTAATTCCAATACCTTGATCTGCTACCTCCAATATGAATGCTTGACCTACCCTTGCCAAACTGACTGAAACATGAATATGATCAAAAGAATACTTGATTGCGTTTTCAATTAAATTAACAACAACAGATTGTACTAATTCCTTGTCAGCATAAATCACACAATTTTCTTCACAATAAATTTTCAACGATTGATTCTTTATTAATGTTGAAAAATAGCGTTTGCCAATGCTGTCTATTAATGCACTGAAATTAAAATTCTCTTTATGTAAACTATTTGTTTTAGTATTTAATTGATTAGCCGTTAAAACATTTTCCACCAACTTATTCAATCGTTCTGTTTCATCTAGTGCATGCGTTAAAATATCGATTTGTTTATCTCTATCCAACTCATGCTTCAATAAGGTTTGTATTTGCAATTTTGATGCTGCGATTGGCGTCTTAAGTTCATGTGAAATACTGAGTATGAAATTTTTTTGTTGGTCATTTAAATCAATTTCTTTTTTGATGGACCTTCTCACTTTCATAATGCCAAATAATAAAATGAGCATAAATACAGTGCCTTCGCCCACAATCATATACACGCGCTTTAATTTTTTTGATTCTAATTCTTGAATATCCTGTAAAATCGAATCGTAATTCGTGCTAGATAAGGCTACTAAATTTTGTTTTTCTTGTATAATTTCATTGGACTGTTTTACTAATAAAACTTCCCACCATAAAAATTGAAAAACTATATAGCTTACAAAAATTGAAAATATGAGTACGGTTCGTTTCTGCACGTAAAATTATTTATTAAAAATCTGAAGGAATCCTTTTAAATAACGTTGCTTAATCCCTTTTACTCTAATTTCATTGATTTGACACACATAAAAATAAGTTCCATCCACACATAATTGTTTTGTTTTAATAAGGGTTCCATCCCACATAATCTTTGGATCAGTCGTTTCAAAAACTAAAACGCCCCATCGGTTATAAATTTTCAAATCAATATCTTTTACAAATTTATTTTTAATTGGTTTAAAAAAATCATTAACGCCATCACTATTTAAGGTAATGACATTCGGTAATTCGTATTCAGGGCAATTATCAACGCACATTTTTGCGCTTTGTAAACTTTCATTGCCAAAAGAATCTACGGCTGTTATGGCATAGCATCCAGCAATAGAAGTTAAATTATCAAATGCTATTATCGTATCTGATACAATTTTGATGGAATCTTTTAATATCAATGCCGACTCATCCGTTTCTGCGATGTAAATGTTATACTTAACAACATCGTCAGCACAACTATGATTTGGATTGTTCCATTGTAATACCAAACTTGGTAATTGACAATCAGAAATAAGATCTAGTTTTGGCGCACAAGGAGCAACAAGATCGATTGGCTTTGCACAAGCTTCTTGCGAATAATTAATCAAAGGTCTTAAAATACTCGGATCAGAATATTGCCCCATTGCTTCCACTTTATAACAATACGTGGCGCCATTTACTAAATTTAAATCGGTATACGTTAATGAAGTTGTGCTATCACGTAATACAAATACTGAGCTGGAAGGGATTTTCCTCCAAATACGAAATTTATAATTAACCCATGGCACTTGCTGCGTCCAATTTAATTTCATTTGATTGTCGCCAGGCAATAAGGTTAAAAATACAGAAGAAGCTCGTTGAGCAGAGCCAATGAAAATAGCATTCGCGTAAAAATCTATTTTGTAGGTTTGCGCTACATCAGAGGTGTTTATACCACTGTGTGTAAATGTTGTGTCCGACAACTGATTGATGGCTGCAAAATATGGCTTTGTAACAGAATAAATAGTTGTGTAAGTACTAGTTGCAAATCCATTGTAATAAGACAACTTCATTTGATACGGTCCAGGCAGAGCAATCGTATCAAGTGCCGTACTTGAATTGAGTAACGGCTTTATCCATCTTACAAAAACCGAGCCGGTGCTCGTAGAAGTTGAAGTAACATCCACATTAATCAATACCGGCACATCTCTTTTTAATTGAGTACATACTTGATTAGACGCATAACTTTCAGCGTTATCAGTAAATACAGCTATTACAAGGTAACTGTAATTTGTGCCTTGAGATAATCCATTTCCAAAATTTGTGTCTAATAGCGTTGTATCATTTAAACTTGATGTGCACCCAACTAAAACAAATCCAGTATACGCTGGCACTCCTGTTTCACACGTTGCATGAATCCAAGGTGTACAATCCGCCTTACGGTACACACAATACTTTTCAATTTTATTTCCAGTAACTTGGCGACACGTTGGTTTTTTCCATTTCAAACTTATATTACTTCCAATCGGCACAGCCGTTAAACTCAATGGTGGCGGAGCAACCACAGTAATATTAAAAGTTTTAAAGTCAACTAAATTAATACTTGGATCACTATCAATGGCTTTAACCGTAACAGGATAAGGCGCTTTACGAATATGCGCACAAACGGTTGACCAATTAAAAATTCCACTCACCGGACTAAAACCTGGAGATGAGGCAAAGGTGGCTATTGGAGAACTAACTCCAAAAGGACCGCCATTAGCGCTGAGCGTTAAAAAATCTCCATCGGGGTCAGTTGCTCTGATTACTTTTGTTAAGACACTACCTGCTAAAACACAGGTATCAGTTGGTGGCGTAATCACTGGATTATTATTATTACAAGTGCCCACATCAACCTGCAAATCACGCAAAACATACCCAACCAAAACTCTATTGCCATCTAATGTTTTACGCCATTCTTTAATGATTAATGCTAAGTTATATTCACCTTGTAATTGGGGTACGCACCAAGTTAACGTGCCTGAAATAGGGTCAA
>JBILCJ010000248.1:0-2663 GCA_044353195.1 Bacteroidia bacterium
TCAAAGTTCATTCCATTTAAATTTAAAATACCATTTACATTAAATATTCCAGTAGTAGGTTGTTTTTTATTTGAAGTTCCTGAAACCGTTAAATTTTGATGCGTTGTTCTAATAACATTCACTAATGAAGATTGGTTATAATCGACGGTTGAACCTGTCTTTAAAGAGATCTCTATAGGTGCAGGCATAACCGTATTTTGTAAAGTTAAAGTTCCATTATTGGCTACAAAAAGCTTAGAACCACTGCCAGAATTAATAGAAACTGAAAATGTTGGTGGAATAGTAAAATTAACACTTGAACCTGTAATTGTATCGCCCACAACAACATTAACTGCTGTACCTAAAGTCCAATCGGCACCAATCGTTGCAGATGAACCATTTTTTATGTTAAAAGTTTTATTTGGCCCTAAAAAATCAGGAGGCATTGCGCCGGTTCCATTTGTATTTTTACCCCACGAACTTAATAAATCTAAATCTCCAACTCCTTTCCAATAGTAATTAGAATTTTGATCACCCTCCACAACAAAATCGTCAAAGGCAAAAAAGTCTCCAGTGCTTCCTGTTGTCATATCGTATTCAAGCTTAATATATAAAGTGGGACAGGTATATGATGCTGCGGGTAAAAAAACAGGGGATAATGCATACCAACTACCGTCATTCGTTACATCGGTATAAGGAACATTATTATATATTACACCATCGGTGCTATAAGACAAACTTAAAATCGGTGAACCAGGATTGCGTGCTCCATTCCAATATACTTGTAAATTAGTGAAAGCTGATGCGTTTAAAGGACCAAAATAAAACCCCTGAGTGGACCCTGGAGCAGCTAATGCATAACTGAATAAAGAATTAGCGCCTGATGATCCAACAACGTCGCAAGGATAACCAGAAAACGTTTCAATATTATCAGTTGTACCTGAAATTAGTTGGGTACTGGCCGGCAATAAGGGAGCTGCAACTCCATCAAAATCTTCAGAAAATAGAATAACTTGAGCATTTACACGTATTGAAAATACAATAAGAAAAATGATTGAAGAGATTTTAGCTAATTTTTTCATACTACAAATTTTGTTTGTTCAAATTTAATCTTTTTTTAAATACTAAAATAACTTATTTATTAGCCTCACCTATTTTTAACAAATTACTAGTTAGTTTAACCAACAAACGCCCATTTAGGGCGTTTGTAAATTTAATAAAAATAACAATTATTTAATTTTAAAGGCTGCTTTCACTTTAGCCACATAATCTAATTTTTCCCAGGTAAATAATTCAACTTTCATTGTTTTTACTTTTCCATCAGGAGATTTAAAAGTTTTAGTTACAATTTCATTTTTACGTCCCATATGACCGTATGCAGCTGTTTCGCTGTACATTGGTGTACGTAATTTAAATCGTTGTTCAATAAAGTATGGACGCATGTCAAATACCTTTTGAACAATTTTAGCAATTTCACCATCTGTCATTTTAACTTTGGCTGTTCCATAAGTATCAATAAAAATACCCATAGGTTGAGCAACGCCAATTGCATAGGATACTTGAACTAAAACTTCAGAACAAACACCTGCAGCTACTAAATTTTTAGCTATATGACGTGTTGCATAAGCCGCGCTTCTATCAACTTTACTTGGATCTTTTCCTGAAAATGCACCACCACCGTGAGCACCTTTTCCACCATACGTGTCAACAATAATTTTACGACCTGTTAAACCAGTATCTCCATGTGGTCCACCAATAACAAATTTTCCTGTTGGATTAATGTGATAATTAATTTTGTTATTGAATAAATGAGCATATTTTGGATAATTCTTTTTAACTCTTGGAATTAAAATTTCAATGATATCTTTTTTAATTTTAGCTAACATTTTTCCTTCAGAATCAAAATCATCATGTTGTGTAGAAACTACAATAGCATCAATACGAATAGGTGTATTGTTATCATCATATTCTAAAGTAACTTGAGATTTTGCATCAGGACGTAAATATTTGATCGCTTTATTCTCACGACGTAAAACTGCTAATTCTAACAAAATACCATGAGCTAAATCTAAAGCTAAAGGCATATAATTTGCTGTTTCGTTAGTTGCATAACCAAACATCATACCTTGATCACCAGCACCTTGCTCTTCTTTTTTCTTACGATCAACCCCTTGGTTAATGTCTGCAGATTGCTCATGAATAGCAGATAAAATACCGCATGAGTTTGCTTCAAACATATATTCAGATTTGGTATATCCAATTTTACGAATGACTTCGCGAGCAATTTCTTGAACATCTAAATAGGCTTTAGATTTAACCTCACCTGCTAAAATAACTTGACCAGTAGTAACTAACGTTTCGCAAGCTACTTTACTTTGAGGATCAAAAGCTAAGAAATTATCAATTAATGCGTCTGAAATTTGATCGGCAACTTTATCTGGGTGGCCTTCTGATACTGATTCTGATGTGAAAAGATATGACATAATTTTATTTTTTAATATTTATTTTTAATTAATTTTAACATTCAGTTAATTCAAATTCGTAAAACTCCATAATTTGATTACAAAGTAGTTTTTTACAAGCTTCGTCAACCTTGATTGATGCTGTATCCTTGCTAACCGCTTCGATTTCTAAGGTCATGTGTTTTCCAATTCTTACATTTTCAATTTCTGGTAATCCTAAAT
>JBILCJ010000126.1:0-6574 GCA_044353195.1 Bacteroidia bacterium
ACCTTGAGGATCAAGCAATGCTTTCAGTGGCATTACATTTATACTTGCTAAAAATTTCATTTATTATAATTTATTTAATGGATTAAAAAGAGCTACAAATTTAAATGTTTGAATTGTTATATAAAATAATGTTTTGAACAATTATCACATTAAATCGTACGCGTTAAAATATGCATAAAAAACTAAGCAATTTTAAACATCCAATTAAATTTATCTTCAGCTTTTCCTTTTCTTATGTTTCTTAAAGTTTCATCAATTTTTGGAGAAAACTGTCTTTCTTCAACTGGAGGTAATGGATAATAATTATCAATGTGTCCAATTCCAATTATTTGAGCAATAGTTGCAGCTGTTCCAACACCAAAGGCTTCTTTTAAAAGACCATTTTCATGCGCTTCAATTATTTCTAAGACAGAAACTTTACGCTCTTCAACTTTCATTCCCCATTCTCTTGCCAATGCTAATACACTGTTACGCGTAATTCCAGCTAAAATAGTATCGCTTAAAGCAGGTGTTACCAAAGTATCTCCGATAACAAACATTAAATTCATTGTTCCTGATTCTTCCACAAATGAATGTGTTTTTCCATCTGTCCAAATTAATTGCTGATATCCTTTTTGTTGAGCTAATCGAGTTGGATACATACTTCTACCGTAATTTCCAGCAGCTTTCACAAAACCAATTCCTCCTTCAACAGCTCTGATATAATTTGTTTCAATTAATACTTTAATTGGTTCTGTATAATATTTACCAGCAGGGCAAGTAATAATTACAAATTTATAGGTATCGCTCGCTTTAACACCAATGGCCTCATCGGTTGCAATTAAAAAAGGACGAATGTATAAAGAACCAGTATCTGAAGTTGGAATCCAAGCAGAATCTAACTTCAATAATTCAATTAAACCACCCATGAAAATTTCTTCAGGAATTTCTGGCATCGCCATTCTGATTGCTGATTTATTAATTCTTTTAAAGTTTTCTAAAGGTCTAAAAATACTTACTTCTCCTGTTGTTGATTTATAAGCTTTCATACCTTCAAATATGGCTTGGCCATAATGCAGGGCTGACATTGCATAACTCATAGGCATATCTTGATAAGGCGAAATACTTGCTTTTTGCCATTTACCATCTGCATATTCTGCAATAAACATGTGATCAGAGAAACATTTTCCAAATGGTACATCATTAACATCGTAATCTGTAACACGACTCTTATTAGTTTTTTCTATTTTAATATCAGCGATTGCTATCATAGTTTCAAAATTATGCGGCAAATAAGCAGATAATTTTTATAACTACAAACTAATTTGTCGATTATTTTAAAACACAATTTTGTAAATAACTTATTTATCTTAATTTACAGGGGCTTTAGGACAAAAACAGTTGATAAATTTATATAAAACTATTAGTCATTTATACTAATTAGAAAAAATAAACTAAAAAAAACACCCTATTTCTCGTTAGAAAAATAGGGTGAATAGTAGAATAATAATACCTTTATAATGCTTGAGAGAATCCTTCTCTAATTTCAGCAGCTGCGTATTCACCGCCATATAATTTATCTTTAATTTTAGAAAAACTTTCAATTGTATATTTCACATCTTCTAAAGTATGCATCGCTGTAGGAATTAATCTTAAAATAATCATTCCCTTTGGTATAACCGGATAAACAACCATTGAACAAAAAATTCCAAAATTTTCACGTAAGTCAATTACCATATTTGTAGCTTCAGGAATTGAACCTCTCATATAAACCGGTGTTACTGGTGTATTTGTCACTCCTATGTCAAAACCTGCCTCAACTAAACCTTTTTGTAATTCTCCTGCCACTAACCATAATTGTGTACGGTATTCAGGATGTTTATTAATCAACTCTAATCTTTTTAATAAACCATATACTAAAGGCATTGGCAAAGATTTGGCAAAGATTTGTGAACGCATATTATAACGCAAATACGTTACAACTTGTTTTGTAGAACTAATGTATCCTCCGATTAAAGCGAATGATTTTGCAAATGTTCCAAAATAAATATCAATTCCATCTTGACATCCTTGCTCTTCGCCAGTTCCTCCTCCATTTGGACCAACTGTACCTACGCCGTGAGCATCATCAACAAATAAACGAAAAGTGAATTTTTTCTTTAATTCAACAATTTCTTTTAATTTTCCTTGATCTCCTCGCATTCCAAAAACTCCCTCTGTAATTACTAATATGCCACCACCAGTTTGTTCTACTAACCGTTGCGCTCTTACTAACTGTTTTTCACAATCTTCAACATCATTATGTTTAAATACGAAACGTTTTCCCATGTGTAAACGAACGCCATCTAAAATACAAGCATGGCTTTCAGCATCATAAACAATCACATCATGTCTATCAACTAGTGCATCAATAGCAGAAATAACAGCTTGATAGCCAAAATTACATAGTATCGTATCTTCTTTTTTTGATAATTTAGATAAACCTTTTTCTAGTTCTTCGTGTAAATCTGAATTTCCGCTCATCATACGAGCACCCATAGGCAATGCTAATCCAAATTTTGTAGCACCTTCAATATCCGCCTGTCTCACTTCAGGATGATTTGCTAATCCTAAATAATTATTTAAACTCCAATTCAATAATTTTTTTCCTCTAAAGCCCATATATGGCGATACATCACCTTCTAACTTTGGAAAAGTGAAATAACCATGCGAAGCTTTTGAGTGCTCGCCAATTGGACCCATGTTTTGTTCTATTTTAGAGAAAATGTCTTTCATAATTTGCTGTTTTAATTCGGAGGTAAAATTAGTATTATTTTTATCAATTTCAAGTCAGTATTTATCAACCTCTTTACATGTTAATAACCTGATTTATTCTTATTTAACATTTATTTAATAATAAAATCAAATTAAATGTTGCAACATCTAATGTTATAACATATATTTGTAAGATAAATTTAAAACACAAAATATTAAAACATGAAAACAAACATTAAAACATTAGTAGCAGCAACATTAATTACAATTAGCGCAACTGCGCAAACAAACTGGAATGTAGATGCATCTCATAGTAAATTAGGTTTCGCTGTAACTCACATGATGGTAAGTGAAACAGAAGGTAAATTCAAAATTTATGAAGGCAAAGTATCTTCATTAAAATCGGATGCTGACTTTACGGATGCATCTATTTTCTTTAATGTGGATGCGGCAAGTATTAATACAGATGATGAAAAAAGAGATGGTCATTTAAAAAGTGCAGACTTTTTTGATGTAGCACAATTCCCTAAAATTTCTTTTAAAAGTACATCTATGAAACCGGGAAAAGTTAAGGGAACTTATACGTTAGTAGGTGATTTAACAATGCACGGTGTTACTAAATCAATCAGTTTAACAGCGATTGGCGCCTCTAAAATTGTAAAAGATCCATACGGAATGGAGCGTTATGCTTTTAAAGTAATAGGTTCAATTAATCGTAAAGATTTTGGATTAGCTTGGAATGCCCTTATAGAAGCGGGTGGTGTTGCAGTGAGCGAGACTGTTAGATTAGATTTTAACGTAGAAATTACAAAAGCTAAATAATTTATTTTAATTTTGAAAGTCCCTAGTTTAACTAGGGACTTTTTTTATACCTGAAAATTGAAATTAGAAGACGAAATACATCAAAAGAAATTTAATAGTGAAGCTCATAAACTGACTATTAATCTTTTATACACTAGCAATTGGCTAAACTCTAAACACGCCGAATGTTTTAAAAATATGGACATAACTGTTCAACAATATAATGTATTGAGAATTTTAAGAGGTCAATATCCAAAACCAAGCAGTGTTAAATTGGTAAAGGAACGCATGCTCGATAAAATGAGTGATGCCTCTCGCATCATTGATAAATTAAAACTTAAAAAACTAGTCGTTCGCACCGAATGCCCAGAAGACAGGAGAAGTGTTGATATTCTCATTACAGATAAAGGCTTAGGATTACTAAAATCTTTAGATGATATGGATAAAATGCCAAAAGAGCTTTTTAAAAATTTATCTTCTTCCGAAATAAAAAATTTAAATACCTTACTTGATAAGCTGAGAGATTAATTTTTTTACTTTTATAAAAAATTAAAATGGTATGCTTGGATTAAAACTTGAAACAGACCCACGATGGGTTAATATTGTTGAAAAAAATATTTCTGAAATATTAACAGACCACGCTTATTGCGAGCAAAAAGCTGCAACCAATGCCATTTCCATATTAATTAGTTTTTCTTACCATACAGATGTCGTTGATGAGATGCTCAAACTAGCTAAAGAAGAGCTTACTCATTTTGAAATGGTTCATCAAAAAATAAAAGAAAGAAACTTGACTTTAGGATTCGAAAGAAAAGATGAATATGTTGGCGAACTCCATAAATTTATAAGAAAAGGTCACAATCAAAAAATTGTTTTTATTGATAGAATGTTATTTAGCGCTTTAGTGGAGGCCAGAAGTTGTGAGCGGTTTAAATTATTATCAGAACAAATTAATGATGAGGACTTAAAAGGATTTTACAAGGAATTAATGATTAGCGAGGCCGGACATTATACGCTTTTTCTTGGTTTTGCCAGAAAATATGGCGCTGAAATAGAAGACGTGGATGCGAGGTGGTTGCAGTGGCTAAAATTTGAAGCTGAATTAATAAAAAAATACGGCAAATCAAGTCATATTCACGGTTAAGACACAAAAAAACAAATAAAAAAATAGGTAAATAATAGTTGTAAATAATATTAATTTGTTACTTTAGTAGAATAACCAAACTATAAAACAAACCATGAAAAATATTACATTATTAGCAGCTGCTTTTGTAGCAATTTCTTTTGCTTCTTGCAAAAAAGACAGAACATGTACATGTACTTACACTTCAACTTCAGGAACTACTTCATCAACTAAAACTACCTATTACAAGGCTAAAAAGAAAGATGTGAGAGATAATTGTATTGGAGGACAAACAGAGACTACATCACCGTCAGGTGTTGTTACTGTAGGTGGAAAAACAACCTGCGAATTGAAATTTAGTTTATTTTAATTAGATTAAATTCAAAACAATTAAAAATATTAAAAAATTATTTAAAACTAAACCATGAAAAAAATAACATTATTATTCGCTGCAATCATAGCTATTTGTTTTGCTTCATGCAAAAAAGACAGAATTTGTACTTGTACATTTACTAATATTGATGGCACTATAGAAAAAGAAAAAACCACCTATTACAAAGTCAAAAAGAAAGATGTTAGAAAAAATTGTATTGGAGGTCAAACGGAGTATACTTCATCAACTGGTTTTGTAACAATTTATGGCAAATCAACTTGTGAATTAGATTAATTTACTATTTTAACTCAAAAAAAGCTCTCGTAATATTTACGAGAGCTTTTTTATGTTTAAAATTCAGTGCTAAATATTTGAATTTTAATGATGAAAATATTCTAGAAATATTTTTTTTTATGAAAATAAATATTTAGTTTTATTTTCTATAAACTTAAACCAAAAAAAATGAAAAAAATTACATTATTAGCAGTTGCTTTCGTAGCAATTTCAGTGGTATCTTGTCGTAAAGACAGAACTTGTGAATGTACAGACTCTTTAGGTGGTGTTAGCTATGTTGCAACAACAACAGTAAAAAGCACTAAAAAAGATGCTACAACTTGGTGTGAAGCTCAAAACGGAAGCAAAACAACTGTAACTTATGGTGGGGTTGCTCAGCCAACTTCTGCTTCAGGTACTTGTAAATTAAAATAAAATTACACTTTACATAAAAAAAGCCCTCGTATGAATTTACGAGGGCTTTTTTTATTTTTAAAAATTAAATGAGTATTATTTAAAATATTTATCAAAATAGACCAATTAGTATAAATATAAGTTTAATGTATAAATTTATTCGATAAAAGTTTTTTTTATGAAATAAATTATTTAATTTTACACCATAATCTTTAAAAACTAGAAAAAAATGAAAAAAATTACATTATTAGCAGTTGCTTTTATAGCAATTTCGGTTGTTTCTTGTCGTAAAGACAGAACTTGTGAGTGCACAGATAGTACAGGTGGTGTTACTATTGTTTCTACTACAAAAGTAAAAAGCACTAAAAAAGATGCAACATCTTGGTGTGCAGCTCAAAATGGGAGCAAAACAACTTCAACCGTTAACGGCGTTGCTGTTGGATCAACAACTTTTGGAACTTGTAAACTAAAATAAGATTATAAGTTACAAGAAAAAGCCCTCGTATGAATTTACGAGGGCTTTTTTTATTTTTAAAAATTAAATGAGTATTATTTAAAATATTTATCAAAATAGACAAATTAGCATAAATATATGTTTAAAGTGTAAATTTATTCGATAAAAGTTTTTTTTATGATAAAAATTATTTAATTTTACGCCATAATCTTTAAAAACTAAAAAAAATGAAAAAAATTACATTATTAGCAGTTGCTTTCTTAGCAATTTCAGTTGTATCTTGTCGTAAAGACAGAACTTGTGAGTGCACAGATAGTACAGGTGGTGTTACTATTGTTTCTACTACAAAAGTAAAAAGCACTAAAAAAGATGCAACAACTTGGTGTGCAGCTCAAAATGGGAG
>JBILCJ010000080.1:0-9210 GCA_044353195.1 Bacteroidia bacterium
CTACCTTCAAGCTTAATATAATAATATCTTTTCGATCATTCACATTACCGTAGCCTGGTATATACTCTCTTAATGTTGTAAAAGCAATTATGCTAATCACAAACGTCGTCATTACGATTGTTACTGAACTAAATAATATGATAATACCTAAAGGAGATAGTTTTAAAGAAAATTTTTCCGCAAAAGAATCATCGTTAAGAATCACCAAACGGTATTTGTTTCTTAACTGTTCAGTTAAAATTTTCCACCGACTATTTTTCTTATCAGACATACTTTGGACACAAAAATATACTAAATTTACTATTTATCCGTTAATACGTTACTTTTGTACTCTATTTTGAGAAAAATTATAAATTATATATTTATTTCTATTGTCATTACAACGTTGTTATCAAGTTGTAAAACGAACAAAAACACCTTTATTCATAGAGGTTATCACAATCTAACGGCTCGGTATAATGGATATTATTATGCAACGGAAAGTATAAAGGAAGGCGAAGAGAAAATCAAATCAGCTTATAAATACGATTACGATAAATTTTTGCCAGTTTTTTTGATGCCAACTAATGAGAGTGCGAAAGCAACTTTTCCTGAATTTGACAAGGCTATTAAAAAATCAACCAATTGCATACAACGACATACCATTAAAGACAAAAAAACACTTGCTGAAATTACAACCGCTGGTAAATGGATTGATAATAATTGGAATGCGATTGGTATATCTCATTTTTATAAGCGCGAATTTTTTTCTGGCATTGAAGCTTTTGAGTATGTGGTGAGAAGTTATAAATCAAAAGATAAGTATAAGGCTCTTATTTTTTTGGCAAGGTCATATAATGAAATAGGTTCTCCAACTCAAGCAGAACCTATCATTGGTGTATTAAAAGACGATAAAAATATCTCGAATTATGCAAGAAAAGAATTGCCAGCAGTTCAGGCCGATTATTATATGAAAAGAGGTATGTTCAAAGAAGCGGAGGCAGCTTTAATAGATGCATTAAAACCTAGCGAGAGAAATAAAAAAAAATCACGTTATAGATTTAATTTCGCGCATAGAGTTAGACCCTCTAAAGCAACAAAGGCTAGGTATTCATTTATTTTAGGCCAATTATACGAAGAGAAAAAAGAGAATAAAAAAGCTATTCAATTTTATCAAAAAACCATTTCTGCAAAACCTGATTATGATTTAGTATTTAATGCTAAAATGAAAATCGCAAGATTGTTTGATGTGAAAAATGGCAATATTATTAAGCTTAAGCGTGATTTATTAAACATGCTTAAAGACATTAAGAATAAAGAATACCTCGATGTTATTTATTATACCCTTGGGGAAATTTCAGAAAAGGAAAAGAATGAGTCAGAAGCTATTAAATATTATAAATTATCTGTCAAAAACAGTACTCAAAATCCGAAACAAAAAGCTTTATCATATCTTAAATTAGGGGATGTTTATTTTGAAAATGCGAATTATACGTTGTCATTCGCTTACTATGACAGTACGATGATTACATTACCAAAAGACTATAAAGACTATGACAAAATAAGTAATCGAAAAGTTACACTCGAAACGTTAGTAGGATACATCAAAACAATACAGCGCGAAGATAGTTTGCAAATGATTGCAAAAATGAGTGATAAAGAAAAAGATGTTTTTGTAACTAATTTGATTCAAAAAATTGAAGCTGAAGAAGAAAGAATTAAAGAAGAAAAAGAAGCACGTGAGTTACTAAACCAAAATCCATTAAATGGTAATGTGCCAGCTATTAATAATTTGCCTGGAATGACTGGAGCACAAAAAGGTGATTGGTATTTTTATAATCAAACAACCATTGCATTTGGATTAAATGATTTTATTAAAAAGTTTGGAACTCGTAAGCTTGAAGATAATTGGCGCCGCAGTCAAAAAGCGTTAACGAATGATTCTCAGGAAAATCCAAACGAAAAGGACGATGATTTGAGCAGTGAGAAAGGAAACTCACCAAAAAAAACGAAAGCTGATGATAAAAAGAAGAAAGATTTTTATTTGAAAGGACTGCCTAATAACGATTCGTTGCTAAAAATTTCTAATGGAAAAATAATTGATGCTTATTATAATTTAGGAAGTATTTATAAAGATGAACTAGGGAATAATAAAAAGTCAATTGCATCGTTTGAAGAATTAAATAAACGATTTGTTGAGCATAAATATAGACCATCTACCTATTACCAATTGTATAAAATATTCCTATCTGTAAAAAACCAACCTCAGGCTGATTATTATAAAAACAAATTATTTAATGAGTTTCCTAATTGTGAATACACCCAAATTATTAAGAATCCTAATTATACAGTTGAACAAACTAATCAAAAAGGAGTTGTAGAATTATTTTATACAGAAACTTTTGATCAATACGCCTTAAATAATTACGAAAAGGCTTTTGAGTTAAGTAATGAATCTGTTACAAAATTTGGTAAAAATGATTTTAGCGCTAAGTTTTTATATATTAACGCACTCTGTATAGGAAAATTAAAAGGTTTGGATTCTTTAGAAATAGCCTTAAAGAAGTTGCAAATTTTTTATCCGAAAGATGAAACCGCGAAGGAAGCTCAACTTATTTTGGAAGCATTGTATAATTTGAAAAATCCTGCTAATGGTTCAGGTGCAGTTAATAAAACTGATACATTTACTTTGAATATGCAAGCCGAACACTTTGTAATTGTTGTGTGTCCCGACGATCCAGCAATTGCAAATCCATTTAAATTGGCACTTACCGAATTTAATTCTAATTATTACAGTATAAGTAATTTAACTATTTCGAATAGTTTGTTTGGTAGTGCCGAACAAATAACAAATATCAAATCATTTAAAAATGGTGAGGAAGCTTTACGTTATGTTGATAATTTAAAAAAGGATAAAGCTGTTTTTACTGCTAAATTAAAGGCTGAACAATTTATCATTTTAGCTATATCGGCAGATAATTTTCCTCGATTATTTCGTAAAAAGAAAACAACTTCTTACATTCCTTTTTACATCGATCATTATAGGTCAAATTAAATTTCTCTACGCATACGAGCAACAGGAATATCTAATTGCTCTCTGTATTTCGCAACGGTGCGTCTTGCAATATGATAATTTTTTTCCTTTAATATGTTACAAATTACATCATCAGTTAAGGGCTTTTTTTTGTCTTCAGAAGCAATACATTCCTGCATTATTTTTTTTACCTCACGCGCGCTAGCATCCTCTCCACTTTCAGTACTCAACGATTCTGAAAAAAATGTTTTTAGTAAAAATGTTCCATAAGGAGTTTGGACGTATTTACTATTTACAACTCGCGATATGGTTGAAATATCTAAATCAACTTTTTTAGCAATATCTCTTAAAATCATCGGTTTAATTTTAGATTCATCGCCTGTTGCAAAATAAGCATATTGCATCATCATAATTGCATGCATTGAAACAAGTAAAGTGGTGTGTCTTTGTTGTAAAGCCTCAATAAACCATTGTGCCGTTTCTATTTTATTTTTAATAAAGCCAACTGCCTCTTTGCCTGTTTTCTCTTTCACACGAGAATATTCTTTAAGCATATTGATGTATTCTGCGCTTATTTTTAATTCGGGTAAATTTCTTTGGTTTATGCTTAATTCTGGAATACCATCAATGACAGTAATATTAAAATCTGGAACAATTTCAGTGATTTGATTTTTATCATCGTTTTCTGAATTTCCTGGACGAGGATTTAATTGAGTGATTTCTGTAATAATGTCTTTTAAATCATCCTCTTCAATTTTTAGTTTTCTTAATATTTTATCATAATGTTTTCTAGAAAACTCTTCCATCATAGTTTTTATTACTTCAATGGCTAAGTGTGTTTCTCTGGTTTTAAATTTTTTTCGTTCCAACTGAATCAATAAACATTCTTGTAAGTTCCTTGACCCAACGCCTGGAGGATCAAATTCTTGAATAATCGTTAAAACATCGGTCAGTTTTTCAAGAGTCGTTGAAATGTTTTGGGTAAAAGCTAAATCGTCAACAATTAAATCTAAATCTCTCCTAATATAACCATCTTCATCGATGCAACCTATCAAATATAATCCAATCGTATAGTGTTCTTCTGAAATATCTCTTAATCCAAGTTGCTCTTCAAGTTGTGATCGAAAATCCGGACCTTCAACTGCCACAGCTTGAAAATAGTCATCATCAGCACTACTATTTGATATTTCATATTTATAAGAATCTATTTCATCAGCTCCCATATAATCTTCGATATCATAATCGTCGTCTATTTTATCTGCCTGCTTTTCTTCAAAATCATTCTCTTCAGGAACCTCTGATTGATCAACTTCTTCGTAATCTGTTTCTAATTCCTCCGTATTTGATAGGATATCTTCTTCTAGTGCAGGATTTAATTCAAGCTCTTCTTTAATTTTTTGTTCGAGAACAACAGTAGGTAGTTGCAACAATTTCATGACCTGAATTTGTTGCGGAGATAGTTTTTGTAATAGCTTTAAATGTTGGGATTGCCTTAATGCCATAAGTAGTTTTTAAGAATTACAAAAAGGAGTCAGAAAGTAAAACTAATTAATAGTTATAATAAGGAGATATCATCCAATACACAACAACTCCTGTAATGGTTACGTATAGCCATATTGGATAACTAAAGCGTGTTATTTTTTTGTGCTTGACTCTAT
Organism: Bacteroidia bacterium; assembly: GCA_044353195.1. Classification (GTDB taxonomy): domain Bacteria; phylum Bacteroidota; class Bacteroidia; order B-17B0; family Aurantibacillaceae; genus UBA4416. The sequence goes on from JBILCJ010000080.1 coordinate 4,672, forward strand.
CATCTTTTAATGCAAAATAAAACGATAATAAAATCATTGGTAAAACAATAACAGCTAAAAATATATGACTTAATAAAATCATTAAATATATACCTCTAGTTCCAATTACTGCAGCTAGTTCATTTGCTTCTAATCCATTCATATGATTAGTGTCTCCGTAAATGGTGTCTGGAATAAAATAATGAGCTGTTACATATGAAAGCAAAAACAGTGAGGAAAGCAAAAATGCTGTAAGATTTAATTTTTTATGTAATTCAAAATTTCTTTTTTTGATAGCCCACAAAGATAGAATTAACAGAACACTACAACTGCCATTTAAAAAGGCATTAACCATAGGTAATTTGTATATAAACGAAGGAAAAGTATCTGGTACCGGAATAAACTTCTGGTTTAAAATAACAACAACAGCACAAATTAAAATGCTTACAAGCATCACTAATCTGAAGATTGTTTTATCGTTTTGTTTACTAAATAATTCTTTTGTTTGCATAATTTTTTCGGTAAATGTAGTAGTTTCTTCTTTAAATTCATATAATTATCATTCAATCTAGTGCCAATATTTTTTCAAAAGAGTTTGTAATTAAATCAATTTTGTGTAACTTTATCTTAAATAATTAAACAAATACTATGAAAAAAACTTTACTTTCAACAGCACTATTATTTTCTATAGTTGCTCATGCACAATTAAAAAATAATACAATGATGGCGCCTACTGAGCCTGTTGGTCATTTAAAAAAATACAACTACAGTCAGTTAACAAAACATTTAACATCTCAAAAAACAACTTCTATTACGTCATTATGGTTCAACTATATTGATTTTTTAGAAGCTGCAAATCCTGGAATTGCTGTGGCTAGTTTTATGCCAATATTCCCTGATTCAACTATTATTTTAGGATTTACTTCAACTGGAACTGCTGTTAATCCCGGGTATCACAAAGCAGCTCAATACCTTTCTCCCTATTTTGTTGGGAAAGTTAGTATTCCGAATAAAACAACAACTTATGTAATTGACTCTGTTTCTTTTGGATACGGATATGAAAGACATACTGCTGCTAGTATTAAAGATTCTGTTATTGTAGAATTGATTGCAGAGAACACCTCTCTAAATTATTCTTTAACTGGTCCACCTGCATTTCCTTACCAAGACATCGAGTATAACTACTTAACAAACAAATTAAAACCAAGTATGACAGTATTGAAACGTGTTGCAGTAGCATTAACACAATTAGATACTTGCGAAGGTGGGGTTTACAAGCAAATTAAGGTTGCAGTACCTGGTGTTGCACCGCAAACTAATTCAAAAAAAATAGGTACTGTAATTTCGTATAAACCAGGTTATACTTGGACGCCAGCAGATACATTGTATGATGGGCATCAAAAAAATATTTTTTGGGTATTATCAGTTGAACAAAATGGTGCTAGCACTGATCCAACTGTTTATGGGGTATCTGGAGATTATACTTCTGATATGAATATGTCTATGTTTTTAAATACAGATGCACGTTATAATATCAGTTCAACTGGCTGGAATGGCTATTTTATACCTACTTATGCATTTACAGCACCATTTGCTTACGAAACTCATGATATTAGTTACCGACTATCAGTTGCTAATGTTGGCATCAATGAGCTAGAAACTAAAGGATTTACCTTGAATCAAAATGTACCTAATCCATTTAATAACGAATCTTCTATTACCTATCAATTAGCAAAAGATGCTAAATCTGTAACGCTTACTGTTACTGACATCATGGGTAGAGTGGTGGCTACTGAAAAAGTAAATGCTAATACAGGCACTCACACTGTTAATTTAAATAATTACCAAGTTGGTTTATATTACTACACATTAAACGTTGATGGTAATTCAATAACTAAAAAAATGATTGCAGAATAAAAATCTCACTGTTTAATAAAAAAACCAATCCTAATTAGGGTTGGTTTTTTTATGCCTTTATGCCAAAAACTTTTATACTTAATTTGTAATCAAATTAAATGTTAAAAGAATAATAAAAGTTAAGATTTAGTTATTAAATTAAATAAAATTTATTAGTTTTGGTATAACTAAAATTTAAACTCAAAAAAAATGAAAAAAATTTATTTATCTATTTTTGGATTAACAGCTTTTGGCTCATTGTGCGCTCAAAACTTAATTCAACCGGTGAAGCCATCAGCTCATCAAATGATTGCAAATCCTCATAAAAACTCTGTAGGGCCTGTAAATGCTCAAAGAACAGCAGGAGGCCCAGGCCGTATTTCTCGTTCTGTTTTTGCAGAAAACGTGATTACATTGAATGGCTTCACTTCTGGTGCTCAGTACAATGTTTATGCAAATCCAATTTTTATTGATTCAACAGTTGTGTCATCTAGTACATCTGGAAATTCACCAGTTTTTAATGTGAAGGCTGGAGCTAATTTCGATCCGAAGTCTATTTACTGGAATGGTTTAGGTAGTCAATTATTAACTCCATCCGATGCGTATACAGTTGATTCACTTTGGATAGGCTTAAGATACAAGAAAGTAAACTATGCAGTTAACGATACTATTATTGTTGAAGTAGCTTGGGGTTTACCAACTAATACAGGGGTTTATCAAGCATTGTCAATTTCTAGCGTAACTCCTTCGTTAGCTTTCAGAACACCTAAAATGGGCTTTAGCGCATTACACGGAGATAATTCAATGTATTCTGCAGCTGCAACAAATAAGAAAAGAATCAAGCGCGTTTTAACAACTGCTGATACTTCTCAAACTGCAAATGGTGGTTATATTATCATCCCAAATGTTAATCAATTGGTGCCAGCGGGAAATATTTTTTCTGCATCTTATACTTTTAAACCAGGAACTACGGTTACTGCTGGAAGTATAATGTATCAATACACTGGTGGTTCAGCTCAGACTACAAATGGAATTGTTGGATACCTTTATTCTGATCCTGCTACAACAAGTAATTACAATTTTCATGATCCAGCGTCTTTTTCTGGATGCTATGATTATTATTCAAAACAGCGCTATGGATTATATACAGGAACTGCTGCCTTTTTAAATTCTTGTGGATATCCTAATACCGAAGCTGCTTGGGATATTGGCTTCTCTGTTTCTTATTTATCATCTTCTGTAGGTGTAAACGAATTAGAGAAAGTTGGATTTACTTTAGGTCAAAATGTACCTAATCCATTTACATCTGGTTCAGCTATTTCTTATCAATTAGCTACCGATGCAAAATCTGTTATGTTTACTGTAACTGATGTTATGGGAAGAGTTGTATCTTCTGAAAAAGCTGCGTCTACAATCGGAGCTCATACTGTAAATATTGGCTCTTTTGCAGCTGGTGTTTATTACTATTCTTTAAATGTAGATGGTAAAGTTATCACTAAGAAAATGATCGCTCAATAATTATATTTTTTAAATCTAAAAAAACCCTCAACAGTTGTTGAGGGTTTTTTTTATGCAATTAAATGTTACTTTTAGTTTCAGATATGAATCATATAAAAAAGAGAATTCTTTCACATGTAGGCTTACATTTAAATCAAAAATTAAAAGATTTAAATGCGATGATGCAGGACTTACATGAAGCGTCAAAAAACGAAACGAAAAGTACGGCTGGTGATAAGCATGAAACCTCAAAAGCCATGATGCATCTTGAACAAGAAAAGTTGGGAAATCAAGTCAAAGAAATTGAATTTCAATTGAAAGAATTTAATGCGGTAAATTTCGACACGCATTCAAATCAAGTTGTAGTAGGTAGTTTAGTGGAAACAAACCTTGGTTATTTTTTTATTGCAACGGCTATTGGAAAAATTCAAATTGACAACTTATTTGTTTTCGCTATATCAAACAAATCTCCTTTAGGTTCAAAGTTTTTGGGATTAAAACCAAATGATTCAATTGAATTTAATAATCTTAATTACACTATAATTAGCGTGATGTAAATTTATTTTTTATTCATGATGTCTGTTTGAATACGAATGGATTCTTCATGCAATAACTGACACATTTTTTCTGTTATAGCTTCTGGAAGTCCAATTTTTTCAGCCCATTTAGGACGACTATCCAAAATTTCTTTCCAACGTTCTAATTGAAAAATAGTAATATGATGATCTTTTTTATATTCACCAATTTGCTCAATGATATTCATTCTTTTTTTAAGAATGTTAAGGAGTTCATCGTCAATTTCATTTATGATATTTCTGAATTGATCCAATTTATTTGTAAAATCTGGATTTTCAGAAGTTGTTTGTCTGTAAACTAAATTAGATAGCAACTCGTTTAAAGCAAATGGTGTGAGTTGTTGTTGCGCATCGCTTAGTGCAACAGATGGATTGATGTGAGATTCAATCATTAAACCATTCATGCCTAAGTCTAATGCTTTTTGAGCAACGTGTTCAATCAATTCTCTATTTCCACAAATGTGACTTGGATCGCAAATGATTGGTAAATTTGGAAGTGTTGTTTTTAATTCAAGAGCAATTTCCCATAATGGTTTATTGCGGTATTTTGTTTTACCTGCATAATGAAACCCTCTGTGTATGGCCGCTAATT
>JBILCJ010000081.1:0-9147 GCA_044353195.1 Bacteroidia bacterium
TTATAGTTAGTTTTATTTAATAATTGTATCATTTTAAAAATAAATTAATTACTTGTGTTGTAAAAATGTAATTAATTTTTTTAAGGCAATACTTCTATGAGAAATAGTTGATTTTTCGGAGGAAGTTAACTCGGCAAAAGTTTTCGAATAGCCATCAGGAATAAAAATAGGGTCATAACCAAAACCTTGAGTTCCTTTTTTTTCGTAACCAATTACACCAGATATGACACCTTCGAATAAATATTCTTTTTCATCGAGAATAAGAGCTAGTACAGTTTTAAAATGCGCTTTTCTATTATGAACTCCTTTTAATTGAGCTAACAATTTATTCATATTGTCATCATCATTTTTTTGGCTACCAGCATACCTTGCGCTGTAAACGCCTGGTTCGCCATTTAAGGCTTCTACCAATAACCCGCTATCATCGGCAAAACAATTTCCTTGCATACTATTAAAAATAGTTCTTGCTTTTATAAGTGCATTTCCTTCAAGTGTTGTTTCACTTTCTTCAATCTCATCTTTATAATTAATGTCATCCAAACTCAGCAGGGTTATAGTTGAATGCAGTAGAGTTTTAACCTCCTCTAATTTATGCAGATTATGAGTAGCAAAAACAAGTTCCATATTTTCTTATTGATTATTATTTTTAAGCTATAATAATAATCAATATTTCTGTACATTTAAAAACTAATAATAAAGTATTATAAATCAAATGGAAACAATTATTGTTACAGGCGGAGCAGGATATATAGGATCTCATACCATCATCGAATTACTACAAAGTACCTCATATCAGATTATTTCAATTGATAATTTCTCTAATTCTACTAAAGAAACATTTAGTAGAATTGAAAAAATTACTGGAAAACAAATCGAGAATTTAGATATTGATATTTGTAATTTACAAGAACTTGATGCCGCATTCCAAAAAATCGAAAACCCTATCGGTGTTATCCATTTTGCAGCGTATAAATCTGTTGGCGACTCTGTTTTGAATCCATTAGCCTATTATCATAATAATATAACTTCGTTGGTTAATATTTTGAGCGTTTGCAAAACATTTCATATTCCACATTTTATATTTTCTTCTTCCTGTTCGGTATATGGTAATGTATCCGAATTACCTGTTACAGAAAATACACCGTTTAGCATAGCAGAGTCGCCTTATGCCCATACTAAGCAAATCGGCGAAGACATCGTTTCAAATTTCGCTAAGAGCGAATCTTTTTTTAATAATGTGTTACTTCGTTATTTTAATCCTGTTGGAGCTCATCAAAGTGGATTAAATGGAGAGTTGTCTAAAGATAAGCCTAGTAATTTAGTTCCTTTTATAACGCAATCAGCAATGGGTATACTTCCTCCACTAACTGTTTTTGGTGATGATTATGAGACACGTGATGGATCTTGTATACGTGATTATATTCATGTTAGCGATATTGCAGATGCGCACGTAAAAGCATTGAATCATTTAATAGAAAAAAAGAACAGCAAACAAACGTCTATTTTTAATTTAGGGACAGGAAATGGTGTGAGTGTATTTGAATGTATTCATTCTTTTGAAAAAGTTTCGCATCAAAAATTAAATTATCATATAGGAAAACGCAGGCCAGGCGATGTTATTAATATATATGCAAACAATACTTTAGCAAAAAGTTTATTAAACTGGCAACCAAAATTTAATTTGGATGATATGATGTTGAGCGCTTGGAAATGGGAGTTGAACTTGAAGAACAATAAATAAAAAGCTAAAATAAAATAGTATTTTTTAGAGTAGATTACTTTTCAATCAATTGCTTTGAGCAATGATACATGTTTTCAATAGCTTCTTTGCTAAATGGTTCCCCATCAGCAGGCACAACATCCTGAAACACATAAGTATTACCTGCGGCTTTTTGAATGGTGTAAAAATGATATTCTGGTTTCACAATGTAGCTTTCCCATAACAATGTTTGTGGTTCATCTATGATGTATGCTTTAAATACATTGACATCATTAGATTGAATATCGCTTTTCAATAATACAATATCACCAGGATCTTCGGTTATAGAAATATAAAAGCGCTTACCAATTTTTATCTCCAAAGCACCCCAACTTTGTTCTTTGACTTCTAACTTTTCTTTTAGTGTGTCTGGTACATATATTGAAAATTGTTTCCCGTATTTATTTAAGTTTAATTCAATAGTTCCTTGAGGAACATCTGTTTTTTGACAACTAGTGAAAGCTGCAAAACAAATAAGGATTGGTAATAGGATAATTTTTTTCATCATTTTTTACATAGCAGATCACTACATGTTTGGTAGTGATTTTTTTGTCAAATGTAATATAATGTGATGTGTTATGAAAAATAATTTTTTCTTTTTCTAAAGGACTTAGAATTGATATTGTGTGTGATGAGAAAGAATTGAAAAGGCTTTAAATAAAAAACCCCCCGCTTAGCGGGGGGAGTTTATTACTTCTTTTTAGCTGCTGCTTTTTTAGGAGCTGCTTTTTTAGCTGCTTTTTTAGGAGCTGCTTTTTTCACTGCTTTTTTAGGAGCTGCTTTTTTTGCTGCTTTTTTAGGAGCTGCTTTTTTTACTGCTTTTTTTGCTGCTGCCTTTTTAGGAGCTGCTTTTTTTACCGCTTTTTTAGGAGCTGCTTTTTTTGCTGTTGCCATGGTTTTTTGTTTTTTGAGTTTTTGTTAATACGAAGTAAATAAATTTATTAACGCTAACTAATTTTCAAGCACTTAATTTATTAACATAAAATTGTTGAAATTGTTGATAGCGTAAACTAAAAACTTCGTTTAAAAATAATTTTCGCATTACAAGCTTTTATTTATAAAATACAAATACTTGTATTTACCTTTAAAAACAGTTGTTTCGAGAGTCGCTATTTTTTTATTAGGAAAAAATAATTTAGTTTGGATCAAAACAAGATGAAAAAAATAATAAAAAAACAAAAGGAAAAAAAGTTTAATTTTTTTTATTTCACAAGCCATTCATTTTCAATTTCCCATCCTGCTAATAATTTTATTGGCATTTCATTTACAAAAATTGTTTCAGGTTGGATGTGATTAAAAAAGTTACCTGTATCAAAAGTGTTGTTTTTGTTAGCATCTTCAACTACTTTAACAGTATACATTCCAGGGATTATATTTATAAATGTTATTTTTTTTTCATTTGTAGATGCTAAAGAAAAAGAAATATGTCTTTTTTCAATTACTTGACTTTTTTCATTAATTAATAAAACAATATAATTTTCTTTGCGAGGAAACAACATGTTCAATTTTAATTGAGCATAGTCATCGGGAGTGGTTGTTGTAAATTTAAAACTAAGCGAGTCGTTTGTTCGCCCTATTGAATCAGTAAAAGCGCCTTTATTAATGTTAAGTTGGTAGGAGGTTTCTTTTTCTAAATTCGTTTTTATTTGAAATGTATTGAATTGATTTTCGTTTTCCGCAATTGTATATGTTTGTCTTGATTTTAATGAATCATTCAATCGATGTAAATGTATTTTAGCTTTATTTATATTTTCAAGACTAAATGGAACGTTTAGACTTAAATTTATATTTTCATAATATGGAAAACTTTGGTTGAGGTTGGTTGTAATCTTATAGTTAAGGTTGTTATTCTTTTTAAGCTTTTCAAAATCTCCTCGTGACGGTATCTTTAACAGTAAGGTATCGTTTTTTGAATACCGGTTGATGATTGTTTTTAAAGTATCAAATATATTTTGATAGTATATAGTTATGCTATCTTGAAGAGTATTAATTTGGTATGAGCCTTCTGTTGTTCCCAAAACAGTAACTGTTGTTAGGTCCGTGCAAGCTTTATTATAAATAACTCGTGCTTTTCCATATTCACTACTAATTGTTTTTTTTACAAATTGTTTAGCTGCTTTTTCCTTGAATAATAATAAGTCATTTCGAATACTATCTGTTGCTGTTACTAAATTTTTCACAAAACCAATTTCTTCATCCGGACCGTCATACATCTTATTTTTATTGTTATCGCGCATTGCAATTAGTTTGAATGATGTGCTAGGCAGATTGTTTAATTGGTAAGTGCCATTTTCGTTAGTATAGGTAATATAAAGTGGCTTTTGTTTATATACAATGCTATCGTTCGCTTTAGACGGATATAATCCAACTAGAATATTTGGTTGAGGTTTTTTTGTTTCAGCGGAAAAAACAGTACCTAATAATTTTAAGCTATCAATAGTTGGGCCTGTACTAAATACATATTCAAAGTTTGAAACAGGATTTGACTCTCTTATGTCAACAATCGAGTTTCCAAAAGTTAATTTATAAGTTGTATTTGGAAGCAATGACTCGTTGAATGTTATTTTTAATTTTTTCCCATTTGCTTGAATGTCTGGATTTTCAATCGTCTGCGGTGTGATGATGAATTCATTATTTAAATTTTTTAAATTGATGTATTCATCAAATACAATTTCAATATATTTTTTGTCAAAATGAGTGGTTGCCTTTTCCGGAAAATACAATATAGCTTTTGGAGCTGTTGTGTCTTTTTTACCACCTGTTAATGGTGTAATTTGAGCACATTGTGTCAATGTAATTACAATACTTATATATAGGACGATTTTTTTCAATTTTTTTAAAACAAAGTAAGGCATTTTTTTACATTCTTAATTATTGTTTAAATAAATTTAATTTGATTACTTTATATGGTATTTTGAGGTAAGTCTGTTATGAATAAAAAATTTGATTTTTTAATTTTAGGTAGTGGTATTGCGGGTCTGAGTTATGCGTTAAAGGTAGCAGAAAAAGGAACAGTTTGTATTATTACAAAAAGTAACGAAGATGAATCTAATACAAAATATGCTCAAGGTGGAATAGCTGCAGTATGGCACGATTCAGATTCTATTCAGAAACACATTGAAGATACATTAGATGCTGGTTCCGGTTTATGCAACGAAAAAATTGTAAAGATAGTTGTAGAAGAAGGCACTCAACGTGTTAAAGAATTAATTGACCTTGGGGCTAATTTCGATAAAAAAAATAATGGGCAATATGATTTAGCAAAAGAAGGTGGGCATTCGGAAAATAGAATTTTACATTTTAAAGATATTACAGGTTTAGAAATTGAACGTGCTTTAATCTCACAAATAAAAAAACATAAGAATATTACTGTTTTAGATCATCACTTTGGAATTGACATTATAACACAACATCATTTAGGTGAAGTTGTAACATCTAAAACAAATGGTATTACTTGTTACGGCGTATATATTTTAAACACAAAAACACAAAAGGTTGAAACTATATTAGCGCGATGCACCCTCATGGCAACAGGCGGTGTTGGGCATGTGTACGCTACAACCACAAATCCTACAATTGCAACTGGTGATGGCATTGCTATGGTTTATAGAGCAAAGGGACAAGTAAAAGACATGGAGTTTGTGCAATTTCATCCTACATCATTATACAATCCTGGTGAGCATCCAAGTTTTCTCATTACTGAAGCCTTAAGAGGTTTCGGAGCCATTTTAAAAACGATGGATGGAAATGAGTTTATGCATAAATACGACACTCGATTATCGTTGGCCCCCCGAGATATTGTGGCGAGAGCGATAGATAATGAAATGAAAACGAGGGGTGATGATTATGTGTTATTAGATTGTAGACATATTGATAGAAATGCGTTTTTAGAACATTTTCCAACTATTTATTCGAAGTGCATGAGTATTGGAATGGATCCTTTTTCTAAGTTAATTCCAGTTGTGCCAGCAATGCATTATTTATGTGGTGGTATTTTAGTTAATGAAATTGGGCAATCTAGTATTTCAAATTTATTTGCAGTTGGCGAATGTGCTTGCACAGGCTTGCATGGCGCGAATCGATTAGCAAGTAATTCTCTTTTAGAAGCTATTGTGTTTGCTCATCGAGCTGCTCAGCATGCTATTGACACCTTTCATTCAATTGAGTTTAAAGTTGAAGTGCCTCAATGGGATGCAGAGGGAACAGAACATGCTGAAGAAATGATTTTGATTACACAATCACAAAGAGAGGTGCAGCAAATTATGACTAATTACGTTGGGATTGTTCGTTCCGAATTGAGATTAAAAAGGGCATTTGATCGTTTAGAAATTTTATATAAAGAGAATGAGGCATTGTACGAAAAAACCACAATCACACAAAAATTATGTGAATTAAGAAATTTAATTTGTATTGGGTATTTAATTATTCAGCAGGCTATTAAACGTAAAGATTCTGTAGGCTTGCATTATATGGTGAATTTTAAAAAATAGCATACTTTTTTTTACTATTTAAAATTAAAGTATTATATTTATGCCCTCAAATGGTAGATGTAGCTCAGTTGGTTAGAGCATCGGTTTGTGGTACCGAGGGTCGAGGGTTCGAGCCCCTTCATTTACCCAAAAAAAAGACTGTCAAAATTTGGCAGTCTTTTTTTAATTTTAATTGTTTTATAAAAGCACATAATCATGAGTTATATTATTTCTGGAATTCAGCAGTTGGGTGTTGGTAATACAAATGTTCAAGAAACATTTGCTTGGTATCGAAGAGCATTTGGAACGGATATTAAAATTTTTGAGGAAGCAGCTATGGCTGAATTGATGTTGCCGTATACAGATCAAAAGCCTCATGCTCGGCATGCTATTTTAGCTCTAAGTATGAATGGTGGTGGTGGTTTTGAAATTTGGCAGTATACAAGTCGTGTGGCTCAAAAAGCTGATTTTACAATTCAATTGGGCGACATAGGAATTTTTGCAGGCAAAATAAAATCATTTGATATTCAGGAGTCTTACAATCACTTAAAACAATTTGGTGCAACACTATTAACTGAGATAACTCTTTCACCTGATAACAGAAAACATTTTTATATTCTTGATTTATGGGGGAATACCTATGAAGTGATTGAAGAAAAAAAATCCTGGTATATGAAAAAAAATTATTCTACTGGGGGTGTTTTAGGTGCTGTTATTGGAGTAAAAGATATAGATAAATCAATTGCTTTATACAAAAATGTATTGGGTTTTGATTTAGTTGTAAGCGATACAACGGCTGTTTTTAATGATTGGAATGGTGTAGAAGGAGCATCTAAAAAATGCCGTCGTGTTATATTAAGAAATTCAAAACAACGTGAAGGAAGTTTCGGTCCCTTATTAGGTGATAACGAAATTGAATTGATTCAAGCTTTAGACTACTCTCCTAAAAAAATATTTGAAAATAGATTATGGGGTGATTGTGGTTTTATTCATTTATGTTTTGATATAAAAAATATGTCAGCATTGCAATTAGCTTGCGAAAAAGCTGGACAACCATTTACAGTAGATGGTGGGGCAGGATTTGAAATGGGCGAAGCTGCAGGTCATTTCACTTATATTGAAGACGTGGACGGAACATTAATTGAATTTGTTGAAACAAAAAAATTACCTGTTATTAAAAAAATTGGATGGTATTTAGATTTAAGGAAACGCGATCCGAAAAAAGCATTACCGAATTTTATTTTAAAAGCATTGCAATTTAGTAGAGTTAAAGACTAGTCCCATAAGGTCCAACGTGTGGGACTGTAATTAACAGTATATAATTTGAAGTTTTTTAGTGCGTAATGAGAATGTTTAACCTTCCAAATAAACATGTTAATTTCTATTTCTTGTTTATTCCATTTCATATAGTCTCCACCACAGAATAAAACAAGGTTTAATGTATGTTGTTTTTTAGACTCTTGAAAAAAGTCGCTTAATAATTTATCGCTATAATACATAGATTCTTTACCCTTTTCTCCAATAGTTAAGCAGAATTTATCAGTTGTTAGTTGATTAATCGAATCCGCTTCAAAGATCAATTCCGCTAATAAAAACTCATAATGGTTTAATTTTGTATTCTGAAAAGGAAGTTCAATGTTTAAAGGGAACTCGGGACTATTTTCTGAAAACTTAATTTTTACGTTATCATTATTTTTTCTTATCCCATCTTGATTAGTAGAATAAATTTTAAATGTGTTATTTGAAGTGGGTTTTTTATTTAAGATTGATATTGAACTTTTTTCTACATTTAACTTAGAAAGCACTAAAGTGAAATTAAAATAATCTTCTCGTTGTGAATACACATAGGGATAAAATTCTTTTATTACCTCTATTTTATCCGGACTAATATCACCCAACACTACAAAAGGTTCTTTTAATTTTTTCAAGTATTTACGTAATGCCAATATTGAATCGAATTCGGAACTGTAATTAGTAATATAGGTTAGCTCTTTATGGTATTTTTTTTCATAAACGGAAACAAAAACTTCCTCTGATGAAAATATTCCAGTTACCTTTTTTTGCCCAAACTTTTTTTCTATGTCTAAATAGGTCTTTACCTGTTGATTAAATTGATGGATATTTACTTTTGTAAAAAAATGTTTACTGTAAATAGTTTCAAAGGATAATAATCCAATTAAACAAAAGGTAATTAATGAAATCCTTTGATAAGTTTCATTTTCAAAAAATGAAGCTAAAAAAACAATGAAAGCTACGCCGCTAAAAAGTAAACATGAGTTTTGTAATATTGGATTTTTGTATACCGAATACAAATGAATAATGGCATAGTTTATTGTAAATATCCAAAATAATAAACTTTGCTTTTTCGAAATGCGTTTATTTTTAATGACCCTGAAAATTGAAACTAGCCCAAATACACTCATTATAATTAATCCGCTGTAACCACAACCAAAAAGCGTTTTTATGAAATAATAAATTTCATTCAATCTTGGTGGTGGCAACCAGCCACCAACTTGAGCACCAATGCCGCCAATCGATAATTGATACAGGGTAATGGATAAATGGGGTAAATATAATAGTATAGCGAGGCCACAAAACAAACTATATTTTTTTAGTCGTTCCTTTTCTATATATAAAAATGAAAGCCCTGCACAAACAAATGCAAATAAAGAACTCATATGATGATTGTATGCGCACAGTACAGCAAATAAAGCGAAAGAAAGGTAGTCTTTTGTTTTTATGTCTTGTGAAAATATAATTTTAAAAAGACTAATTAATAATAGGATACTAAATAATACCCCAGGAATATACATGCGTGCATAAGAACTGTAAACAATAAAAATAAATGACAGTGAAATGATGGTTGCGGAAATATACCCAACGTTTTTGTTAAAGAAAAGAACTGAAAAGCGGTAGATA
>JBILCJ010000082.1:0-9069 GCA_044353195.1 Bacteroidia bacterium
CGCTATTTAGACACTGTAAAACCCATGCATGAACAATTTATTGAGCCTACCAAACGTTTTGCGGACATCATTGTTCCGCTAGGTGGCGAAAATACGGTTGCTATTAATATTTTAGCCAATACCATTCGTCAAAAATTAGGTTTAACTTTAAATCAAGATTTAAAATAAAAATAAACTAAATTGTGCTCAATTTGTTTTAACATAAGAATATAGAGTCATCAACCATGTAACTTAAAAAAACGTAACATGAATAGAAAAGATTTTTTGAAAAAAGGTTTATTAGGAACAGGCATGTTTGTTGCTTCTTCAGCCTTAGGCAATATTATTAAAAATGATATTGATGAATTAAAAGAATTAGATATTTTAGGTTTTAATCACTTACCAAATACGCAATCAAAAATTATGGAAAATACCATATTACACACATCAGAATCTCGTGGAGATGCAAATCACGGATGGCTGCACAGTAAACACACCTTTAGTTTTGCAAATTACTATAATCCTGAACGCATGCATTTTGGGGTATTACGCGTTTTAAATGATGATACTGTAGCCGCAGGAATGGGCTTTGGAACTCATCCGCATGATAATATGGAAATTATTAGTATACCATTACAAGGCGATTTAGAGCATAAAGACAGTATGGGTAATGTTACTGTTATCCAAAATGGAGATGTGCAAGTGATGAGTGCTGGAACTGGTATACAACATAGCGAATACAATAAAAATAAAGACCAACAAGTTAAGTTTTTGCAAATTTGGGTGTTTCCAAACAAAAAAAATGTCACTCCTCGATACGATCAAATAACACTTAAGTTAGAAGATAGACATAATAAATTACAACAAATTATTTCTCCAAACCCAGATGATGCAGGTGTTTGGATTCATCAAAATGCGTGGTTTCATTTAGGTAAATTTGATAAAGGAATTACCAAAGACTACACGATTAAAGGAAAAGGAAATGGATTATATATTTTTAATTTGAATGGAACATTAAACGTAAATAATCAAATTTTAAATACACGCGATGGTTTTGGTATTTGGGATATCGAAAAAGTAAATTTAATGGCAGAAAGTGATGCTGAATTTTTAATCATGGAAGTTCCCATGATGATTTAAAATTTTAAATTTTATTCTTCAACTAACTTCAAATGCAGCTCTGAAATCGCAACCTTCTTTATAACGGTTGCAACCTAGTACTGTTTTACCTTTAATTAATTTTCCCTGTTTACATTTAGGACAGGTTTCATTTTCTTTATATACAGGAATTGTTATTTCTTCTTTTACAAAGGTTGGCTCAAATACGTTATTTAAAACTAAATACCCATTTTGTTTTTTAGCATCTATTGTAAACCCTTTTATAATAGGCGTTTTGCCTTTAAATAACAAAACACTAATTTGCTTTTCTGTTAGTTTTTTACCGAAATTATCAAATGAAACTTTAAACTGACAACCTTGTTTGTAAGCACTACAACCCATGGCTGTTTTACCTTTTATAATCGTTCCTTGCTTACATTTCGGACAAGTTAATGAACTGTTTTCCAGTTTTGGCTTCGTAGGTAATGAACTTTTTTGTTTAGAATTATCGTTTGCTTCAATCTGATTAGTATCTCCCACTTCTTTTTTTGGTTCACTTTCTATGGTGATTAAGCGACCCGTTTCGGATTTTACTTCATGCATTAAATGACTTACCATCTCTTTCATTTCGGCTAAAAATAAATTTACATCGTATTCACCTTTTTCAATTTGCCTGATTTTTTTCTCCCAAAGACCAGTTAATTCAACTGATTTAAGTAATTCATTATTAATCGTTTTAATTAATTGAATGCCTGTAATGGTAGGGACTAAATTTTTACGTTGTCGAACTATGTAATTTCTTTTAAATAACGTTTCAATAATATTAGCGCGCGTAGATGGTCGCCCTATTCCATTGTCTTTCATTAACTCTCGCAACTCCAAATCATCCACTTGCTTTCCTGCGGTTTCCATGGCTCTTAGCAATGTGCCTTCAGTATGCATTTTGGGTGGTTGCGTTTGTTTTTCTTGTAAATCAGGATGGTGCTCCCCTTTTTCACCTTTCACAAATAAGGGCATCAATTGTTCCTCACCATCTTTGGCATCTGTTTCTTTTTTGGGAAACAACACTCGCCAACCTTCTTCTAAAATAACTTTACCTGTTGCCGAAAATTCATTGCCATTAACATCGCCTAATACAACGGTATTGCTCACCACACAATCTGGATAAAATGCCGCAATGAAGCGTTTAGAAATTAAATCATACACTTGTTTTTCGGGCAAATACATGCCAGATGGAGGCGCAATGCCTGTGGGGATAATAGCGTGGTGATCGGTTATTTTTTTATCATCAAATACTTTTTTACTTTTCTTAATGGGTTTATCTAATAAGACAGCTGTATATTGCGCATAGGGTTTCATATCCGATAAAATGCCCTTAATTTTCGGATACATATTATCTGGCAAATAGGTTGTATCAACTCTTGGATACGTCACTAATTTTTGCTCATATAATTTTTGAACATGCTTTAATGTATCATCCGCTGTGAAATTAAATTTCTTGTTGCATTCTACCTGTAAAGATGTTAAGTCGAATAAAGGCAAAGGACTTTCATTTCCTTTTTTAATGGTTGTAGAAACAATCTCAAATAAACTGCTTTTAATTTGTTCTAATAATAAAGCAGCTTCTTCTTTGGAAGTAAATTTTCGTTTGGTGGAATTAAAGATTACATCACGATACGTTGTTTTTAATTCCCAATAGATTTCAGGAACAAAATTCAATATTTCATTGTAGCGATTTACAATCAAAGCTAATGTAGGTGTTTGAACTCTACCTATGGATAACACTCCTTTTCCATTAGCATATTTTATAGTGTAAAGACGACTCGCATTCATACCAAGCAACCAATCACCAATGGCTCGGGCATTCCCTGCAGCGTATAATAAATCGTATTCTTTACTGTCTTTTAATTGCTTAAATCCTTCAGTAATTGCTTCATCAGTCAGCGATGAAATCCATAACCGTTTGACAGGTTTTGTATTTAGTGCTTTTGCTAAAACCCATCGTTGTATTAACTCTCCTTCAATACCAGCATCACCACAATTTACAACAGATGTGCATTGCTCTAATAACGTTTTAAGTGTATTAAATTGTTTTTGAACACCACTGTTATCAATTACTTTTAATTGAAATTTTGGAGGAATCATTGGCAAATAATCTAAGGTCCAACGTTTCCAATCCGGACTATAATCATCTGGTGCTTTGAGTGTGCATAAATGTCCAAACGTCCAACTTATTAAATAACCATTGCCTTCAAAAAAACCATCACGGCGTGTGTTTGCCCCCACAATGCGTGCGATCTCTTTTCCAACACTTGGTTTTTCGGCAATACAAAGAATCATTGATGTAAGTATAATTGACCTTTAAATTATCTTTTAATTTTAATGAATGTAAAAAAAGTTATGATAATTTATTTGAACAATAAAAAAGTATACAACAATTCCATTACAAGTTTTTAGGAAAACACATAAAGTATTTTGTTACTTTTTTGCTCAACATTTTAATATTTAACTGATCTGAAGCCTTAGCAACATCAAGCAATTTACCATCATTATATAAAATATTAATTTTTATTTCCGACGAATTATACGCACTATTAATCACACTATTTGAAAACACAAAATACTCGGTCTCTTTTTTAGTCACTTTGTATTTTTTCATGATTTTTTCTTGTAATGTCTTAATGTATGAGGCACTAAATTTGGTGTTTTGCAATTCTATTTTATATAAACTACGATCTATCAAACTTGAGCAAAGTAATGCTAATATTTTATCGTCAGATTGCGTCCACACTTTTACTGATGCCATAATATCGTAATCATCCAATAAAACAAACTGATTCAATAATTCTTTTTGAGACGTAAAATCTTTTTTATTAAAATTGTTTTTCAAGAAAAGAGATAAGGCAGGTGTAGCAAATAATTCTGTTCCTGAAAGTGATAATTCTTTGGCGCGTTTTAAAATTTTGACTAATAAATTTTCGGCGCTCAACACTGTTTTATGCAAATACACTTGCCAATACATCAAGCGTCTTGCAATCAAAAATTTCTCAACACTATAAATTCCTTTCGCTTCAATAACCAATTCACCTTTAGCCACATTCAACATTTTAATAATACGATCGCTACTTACCACACCTTCAGAAACACCCGTAAAAAAACTATCACGTTTCAAATAATCTAATCGATCCATATCCAACTGACTCGATACTAATTGATGTAAATAGGTTTTAGAATAATCTCCTTTAAATATTTTTATGGCTAAAGTCAATTTTCCTTTAAAGGTGATATTTAACTCATTCATCAACATCATCGAAATATCTTCATGACTGATTCCTTTTACAATCGTATGTTCCAAAGCATGTGAAAAAGGACCGTGACCAATATCATGTAATAAAATAGCAATAATAGCAGCTTCAGATTCTTCATCAGTAATCACTACGCCTTTTGATTTAAGAACTAATAAGGCTTCTGTCATTAAATGCATAGCACCAATAGCATGATGAAATCGTGTGTGCAACGCACCAGGATAAACTAAATTAGTTAAACCTAATTGCTTAATACGTCTCAAACGCTGAAAAATAGGGTGATTGATTAAATCAAATACTAAATCATTCGGTAAGGTGATGAAACCATAAATAGGATCATTGATTATTTTTCGTTTGTTTAATTTCATTTGAATGTATTGGATTATAGAGTTACAAATTTATCTTTTTTTTCAAAAGGTAAATAGAAAAATACCTATACGGTATATGGTTATAAATTATTACTTTTACCCGAATTATTTAAAAATAAACTATCCATTATTATGCCACATATTTCAAATAAGGCCATTGATATGCCATCGTCTCCTATTCGTAAATTGGTTCCATTTGCTGAAGATGCAAAAAAAAGAGGAACAAAAATTTACCATTTAAATATTGGACAACCTGACATAGAAACGCCTGAATCATTTTTAAACGCTGTTAAAACTGCAGACTTTAAAGTGTTAGAATACAGTCACAGTGCGGGAAATGAAAGTTATCGTAAAAAACTATGCAATTACTATAAAGGATACGATATTAATATCAATGCAAGCGAAATCATCATCACGTGTGGTGGCTCAGAAGCTATTGAAATCACAATGAAAACGTGTTTCAATGCAGATGATGAAGTGATTATTCCTGAACCATTTTACGCCAATTACAATGGCTTTGCAACAGCTGCCGATGTAACTGTTGTTCCTGTGCGTAGTTTTATCGAAACAGGATTTGCATTACCTCCTATTTCAGAATTCGAAAAATTAATTACACCAAAAACAAAAGGGATTATGATTTGTAATCCTGGTAACCCAACTGGTTATTTATACACTAAAGAAGAATTATTAGCGTTGCGTGACTTAGTAAAAAAACACGATTTATTTTTATTGAGTGATGAAGTTTACCGCGAATTTTGTTACGATGGTAAAGAATATGTTTCTGTCATGCATTTAGAAGGGATTGAAAATAATGTCATTTTATTAGATTCCATTTCGAAACGTTACAGTGCTTGTGGCGCACGTATTGGCGCCATGATTAGCAAAAATAAAGAAGTAATGGCTGCTGCGATGAAATTTGCACAAGCGCGTTTATCGCCTCCAAGCTACGGACAAATAGGTGCAGAAGCGGCGTTAGATACTCCTCAATCTTATTTTGATGGCGTAAAAACAGAATACATTGCACGAAGAGATTTTGTTATTGAAGAAATTAATAAAATTGACGGCGTATTTTGTCCTAAACCAAGTGGTGCATTTTATTGCATTGCCCGATTACCAATTGATAACGCTGATAAATTTTGCCAATGGTTGTTAGAAGAATTTAGCTTCAATGGTCAAACCGTGATGATGGCACCAGCAACTGGTTTTTATTCAACACCTGGCGCAGGAATGAATGAAGTACGTTTAGCCTATGTATTAAACAAGGAAGATTTAAAAAACGCTCTTATTTGTTTGAAAGAAGCCTTAAAAATGTATCCAGGAAAAACAAATTAATAGTGAGTTATACTTTTAATGACAGCTTGGCGTAATTGTCAGCTAATTTTATAGTGGTATGTTTTTAGATGGCTATTAAATCATGAATGCATTTCCATATAAAGAATTAAAAAAAATAGTCCTACTACCTACTTTATTAGTTGGTTTATGTTGGATTCTATTTAGTATCAATTATTTTTTTAAGTTAGATTTATTTCAATTTGGAATTTCTCCACGAAAATTAAATGGTCTTGTTGGTATTTTAATTGCCCCAATCCTTCATGTAGAATTTAATCATATTTTAAATAATACACTTCCATTGTTTGTGTTGAGTACCATGCTGTTTTATTTTTATAAACCTATTTCATGGCCAGTCTTTTTTTGGATTTATTTCATCAGTGGCATTTGGCTTTGGGTTGGTGGAAGAAATAATGATGTCGTTCCTTTTTATCATTTTGGTGCGAGTATTTTAATTTACGGCTTTTCAACATTTTTATTTTTCAGTGGCGTATTCCGCAAGCACAAACAATTAATGGTCGTTTCAAGCATCGTGGTGTTTTTGTATGGCAGTATAACGTGGGGCATATTTCCAGTAGATGAAAGTGTGTCGTGGGAAGGACATTTATTTGGCGCACTTTCAGGTGTTTTAGTTGCTTACTTTTATAAAAAAGATGGCCCTCAACAAATTGAATACCATTGGCCCGATGATGAGGAAACAGATATCGATTATATGCAAACAGATGAGACCATTCCTCAAGAAGATATAATCATCGAACAAGAAAATTTACCAAATACAAATCCCTTTCCTGTTCACTATGTATATCATTTTAAAGAAAAAGAAAAGCAATAAAGTTGTATGAATTTGGGTGTTAACTTTGGCTAAGAATATTAATCAATTTGGGCGTTGCCTTTGGCCGGGCTTTTCGTTACAATCTTTTTTCGTTCCTCAAAAAGGATTTTCACTGCAATCCCTAACGCATATTTAATTTTAATTTATGTGCTTTTATTTTCGTGCACTGAGCCTGTTGAAAGGTAAAAATAAAATAAATTTGGGCGTTGCCTTTGGCCGGGCTTTTCGTTACAATCTTTTTTCGTTCCTCAAAAAGGATTTTCACTGCAATCCCTAACGCATATTTTATAATAAATTAAATCTTTACATTACAGCGCTCTGAGCTTGTCGAAGGGTAAAAATAAATAGTTATTTAATCTTCAATTTTCCTTTTCGCCACGCATCAATAAATTGAGCCCAAGCCACAGGATTTAATAAACTCACACTTGGATATTGACCGGCTTGATACAAACGAGTGTATTGTTGTTGCATTCTTACTCTGTAATTGGAAGCCGCATCCATTGTTCCACCTCGGATAGAAGAACGAATATCGTCGTTATCCATATTTTTAGCAGCACGCTCAATATCTGTATCTGTTAAATCTAAATTTAAAATGGCACGTTTAAATTGCTCTTTACTTGGCCAAGGAAATACATTTACTGTTGGTAATTGAATGGTATCTTTCGTTAAAATTTGAATGATTGAATAATGTTTTCCAGTTAACGTATCCGACAGATTATAGACTTTATTCTTATGATTGATGGAAAAAAACTGCATTTCATCGCCTGCCTTAGCTACAATGGTAAAAAAACCATAATAATCACTCACCGTTCCAGAACGCGTGCCTTTCAACATAATGGAAACAAATGGTAACGGCTGTAAACTGTCATCTAATACAACCCCTGAAACTTGAATGTATTTTTCATTACGCGAATTTTTTTCTGCTGGATTTTGAGCAAAAAAAGTGGTTACTGAAAATAAGGCGATAAAAAAGCAAATGTTTTTCATAATCAATTCTATTTAAAACAAACTTACGGCTTTATTTATTTAAAATTGATTTTTTAAACATAAATTAACAATGAAAACAGACTGATAAGCATCATGAATTACTGATGAGAATCATTTGATGTCTAAAAAAAATATTGTACTATTTTCAATCACTTTTTGTAATTTAGCTGACTTATAAAAACAAAATAAACCATGGAATTTAGAATCGAAACAGACACAATGGGCGAGGTAAAAGTACCTGCTCATGTTTATTGGGGTGCTCAAACAGAACGTTCTCGTAACAATTTTAAAATAGGGCCTGAAGCTAGCATGCCAAAAGAAATTATTTATGCATTTGCATACTTAAAAAAAGCGGCTGCACAAGCTAACTGCGAGTTAGGTGTATTGAGTAAAGAAAAAAGTGATTTAATTGGAAAAGTGTGTGATGAAATTTTAGAAAAAAAATTAGATGATCAATTTCCATTAGTGATTTGGCAAACAGGTTCGGGTACACAAAGTAATATGAATGCAAACGAAGTTATTGCATACCGTGCTCATGTGATGAATGGTGGTGCTTTGACAGACGAACCAAAAGTATTACATCCAAATGATGATGTGAATAAATCTCAAAGTAGTAATGATACATACCCAACGGCTATGCATATTGCAGCTTACAAACAAGTTGTTGAAATCACGATTCCAGGTATGGAAAAACTGCGTGATTCATTAGATAGAAAAGCGAAAGAATTTTCAACGATTATTAAAACAGGTCGTACGCATTTTATGGATGCCACACCATTGTC
Organism: Bacteroidia bacterium; assembly: GCA_044353195.1. Lineage (GTDB taxonomy): Bacteria > Bacteroidota > Bacteroidia > B-17B0 > Aurantibacillaceae > UBA4416. The sequence continues at coordinate 8,681 of JBILCJ010000082.1, forward strand.
GTTAGGACAAGAATTTAGTGGCTATGTTCAACAAATAAACATGAGCATTCGCGCATTAAAAAATGCGTTAGAAGCTGTAAAAGAATTAGCACTTGGAGGTACGGCAGTTGGAACAGGTTTAAATACACCAAAAGGATACGACGTGTTAGTTGCTAAAAAAATTGCAGATTTAACAGGCTTACCCTTTGTAACAGCACCTAATAAATTTGAAGCATTAGCAGCACACGACGCTATGATTGAATTAAGTGGTGCGTTAAAACGCAGTGCAGTGGCTTTATTTAAAATAGCAAATGATGTGCGTATGTTGTCATCTGGACCTCGTTGTGGCATTGGTGAAATCGTTATACCAGATAACGAACCCGGATCTTCTATCATGCCAGGAAAAGTAA
>JBILCJ010000006.1:0-26803 GCA_044353195.1 Bacteroidia bacterium
TATTTACAAAAAGAATAAAGAAAAATGAGCGACATTAAAACAGTATTAGAAAGTGCAAAAAATCAAATGGAGAAAACCATTTCTCATTTAGAAGCAGATTTAGCAAAAATTAGAGCTGGTAAAGCAAATCCACAAATGCTTGATAGTATTATGGTAGATTGTTATGGTAGTAAATCTCCATTAAGTAGCACAGCAAGTGTAAACACTCAAGATTCAAGAACAATTATTGTTCAACCCTGGGACAAATCAATGTTAACACCAATCGAAAAAGCAATACAGGCAGCCAACCTAGGATTTAATCCTCAAAATGATGGTATATTAATCAGAATTATAGTGCCACCATTAACTGAAGATAGAAGGAAAGATCTAGTAAAAACTTCAAAAGCAGCTGGAGAAGAAGCCAAAGTAAGTTTAAGAAATATTCGTAAAGAATCTATTGATAAAATTAAGGCACTTCAAAAAGCAGGATTGCCTGAAGATGAAGCTAAATCTGGTGAAGTAAAAATGCAATCACTTGTTGACGAATTTTCAGCTAAATGCGATAAACATTTATCTCAAAAAGAAAAAGAGATATTAACGGTATAATCTGAAATATAAAACACATTTGAGATTTATTTTCTTTAAAAAAGGGTGGATTTTCAGTTGAAGATTTTCCCTTTTTTTATTAGCTTCACTCGACAAATAACATATTTCACTTTCATTTCAATGCACTTCACTCATTCTTTATAAAAATAATAGGATTGAAAATCAGCAACTTAACAGTAACGTATCAAATAAGTGAAACTTTGATGTAACTATTTGCCTTGTTTGGCATTATAACTCTATAATGCTCTTAAACGCAGTTTATTATATGGAATTTTCTCCGCGATACCACCATACCGCCGATATGTTGCAAACAGAGCAACATCTAATTGAGGCTGCGAAACAAAACCCAGAACATTTTGGGCCATTGTATGATAAATATTACAAACAAATTTTTGGGTATGTTTATCAAAGAATGGATTGTAAAGACACTGCATTCGATTTAACATCACAAGTATTTTTAAAAGCTTTAACGAATATTGAAAAATATGAATATAAAGGCGTTCCATTTGCAAGCTGGTTATACCGAATTGCGCATAGCGAAGTTATGCAATCATTTAGAACAAAGAAAAACTTAAGAACCATTAATGCAGACATTAGTGATTTAAGAAATATTTGCGAAGAAGTAGAACAAGAGTATATGGAAGAATATAAATCTGTATTAATGACTGTTATTAAAAATTTACCTGAAGATGATGTGCAACTCATTGAACTGCGCTTTTTTGAAAAAAGACCATTTAAAGAAATTGCAGAAATCCTAAACTTAACTGAAACAAACGCGAAAGTCAAATTATATCGCATACTTGAAAAAGTAAAAAAAACGCTTACTAAAAATAACAAACATGGGAACTAAATTTAATATTGATAGAAAACCTGTACCAGATGAAGAAATTAATTCGCATAAAGACTTTGGAGAATTAATAAAATCGTTTAAAAAGCAGAGTATCGAAAAAGCCCGAAGCGATGTTAGTTTTTTAAAAAATAAAAAAATTACTTATACAGCAATTATAGCTGGGGCAACAATTTTATGCACCGTAACCTATTTTTCAGTATTCAAAAACAATAAAGCTAAACAAACTACATATGATAAAATAACTACTATTCCATTTCAAACAAATACACAAAACTCTAAGTCAAAAAAGGCTTTTATTGCACCGCCAATATCCAAACTGAATGTTCCTTACCAAAAGTTTAAACTCAAAAATGACCAAGGTGCAACGTTAGTAACACAATCAAATTCAAAAATTAAAATACCTAAAAATGCTTTTATAGATAAAAAAGGCGAAACCATAATTGGTGATGTTGAAATTCAATTTAGAGAGTTTCACGATCAAGCTGATATTATTGCAAGTGGGATACCAATGAAATATGATAGCGCAGGAATTCAATCGCACCTAGAAAGTGCTGGCATGATTGATATTAAAGGTTTTCAAAATAATGATCCTATTTTCATAAATCCTAAAAAAGAAATCACAGTAGAACTACAATCAACTCAAAGCGCTGATAAATTTAATATGTATGCGCTAGATACAGTTGCTCAAAATTGGATTTATTTACACAGAGATAATTCTTTAAAGGGACAATTAGAAAAGAAGGGAGTTAAGAGAACCTTTTCACAGGTTGATAGTGTTATGAATGAAAATGTAATTACAAAAAAACTGCGAAAACAAATTGATGAGATTCCACCTAAAATTGACATTGAAAAAGCAACTTATTCTAAAAAAATAAATCAGTTACCAAGATCAATTGAACCAACAAAGCCTGCAAAAGCGATAGAAGGCAGACCTAAATTTCAATTAGATGTAAGTGCTAAAGAATTTCCTGAATTAGCAACGTTTAAAAACATGGTCTTTGAAGTTGGTTCAGAAAACAAAAACTACAACTCAAATTTATCAGAAATTACATGGAGTAGTGCGGAAATAAGTGAGGGGACCCAGAGAGGAAAAAATTATTTACTAACCTTAAAACTTCGTGACCGTGTCGAAAAATTAATTGTCTACCCTGCTCTAACAGGAAAAGATTATGACGAAGCCATTAAAGCATATGACACAAAATACAGCGAGTACAAAAATGTACTAGCAAAACGACTAGCCGAAGAAAAACGGTTAAAACTAGAATTTGAGAAAAAACAAGCCGAATACATTGCTCAACAAAAAAAATTGAATGACGATTTAGTAAAAGAGCGCATTAAAATAAGACAAGAGCAAGAAAAAGAATTAGCGAACCAGTTTAATTCTATTGGCAATAATCAAAAAATTGTTCGTGTTTTTCAAATTTCAAATTTCGGAATTTACAATTCTGACTGCCCCAACACTTTGCCTTCAGGCGAAGTTCTTCATCCAATATATTTAGTGAATGTAAATACCCCACTTTTAAATGTAAGCAACACTTACCTGATATGTAAGGATAAAAATTTAGTTTATAATATTAATCCAAAAGAGCCTTTACGATTTAATCCAAACGAAAAATATAGTTTGTGCATTATTGCAAACGGAAAAACATACTTGTGTAACGATGAAACGTTTTCTAAAAACACTTCCAATAAACAAAATAAAATTAATTTAATTGAACTAAATTCCGATATAGACAATGTTCATGATTTTAAAAAAGCTCTAGGCATCTAAATTTATGATTAAAAAAATTCTAATATTTGTTTCTATTTCAATTATTGCTTTTTCATTTACAAAAAAAAGAAAGCCGTTTATCCCGCCAGGAACAGTTCAAATTAATGATACGCTATTTGCAGACATATGTGAAATAACAAACTTAGCGTGGCAAGAATATGAATTTTTTATAAAATCAAAATACGGTGCATTATCCAAAGAACATATTGCATCCTTGCCAGATACATTATGTTGGCGAGAGAAAATTTCTTACAATGAACCTTATGTGATTCACTATTACAGGCATATTGCTTACCGCGAGTTTCCAGTTGTTGGTATAAGTTATGAGCAAGCAAATGCATTCTGCAAATGGAGAACAGAGCGTGTAAAAACTTATTTAACCATTAAAAAAGATTTCAAGAATCAAAATTTCGAATACAGATTGCCAAATAAAGTGGAATGGGAAATGCTCGCAGAGTCTTCTAGTCAATTTTTAGCAAATAATGGTAAAAATGAAAAAGGAGTGTACTCACTAAACTTTATTAGATATAATGTTACCGAAGGAATTAAGAAATATGATTGTGTGGTTAATTCAGATGTAACCACACCTGTTAAATCATATTGGAAAAATAGGTTTGGGATTTATAATATGTTAGGCAACGTAGCCGAAATGGTTTCTGAAAAAGGTATTAGCAAAGGAGGAAGCTGGGTAAATAATCTTGAGGATTGCCGTGTTGGTAAAGAGATACCTTATCAAAAATCAGCATCATGGTTAGGCTTCAGATGCATTTGTATTAAAAAAAACAAATAGTATCTGTTAAATTATAAAAAGAAAAGACTAAAAAGCTTATTTTTGGGATAAGTTATGTCACACAAACTCAAATTAGCAAGTTTATCCTCAAAGCTTCCCTTTGTATTATATTACCAAGGTAATTATAACGAATCTCCAACTATCAGTATCATCACTATTGTTGAACAACATTTTAAATCAAGAATAAAAAAATCGCAATTAAAGAAAATTATATTTACCTTAATTGAAGCGTTACAGAACATTGAAAGATATAGTGCTCATGAATTAACTTCTGATGATTTTGTTTTGATGCATAGCGATAATCATTGTTTGCATATATATACTCAAAACATCATTAAAAATGATAGAATGCTAGATTTAAAAAATAAACTCGATTATCTATCAGGAAAAAATAAAGAGGAATTAAAAAATATCTATAAAAAAGTATTAATCTCTAATAACTATACTGAGAAAGGTGCTGGTCTTGGTTTAATTGAAATTGCAAGAAAAAGTGAGGACAATTTAACGTATACATTTCAAAGAAAAAACGAAACACATTCCGTTTATTCATTAAATTTTTCAATATCACTTAGAGAAGATAATTCGGGAAAGCCTCAAACAATAGTTCATGAAAACTTAATTGCAAAACTAAAAGAAAATTTTAACTCAAATAATAGCACTTTGTTTTATGGAGGTGATTTTTCTAAAAACCTAGACGATGCCATCATTGACATTATAAGTGATAGTGAAATAAAACAATCCAAAATAGGTCAAACTCAAGCGGTTTTACTTGAGCTTAGTCAAAATATAAAAAAACATGCCGTTAAACTAGATGACGAAGCAATCGGTCAATTGTTTTTAGAGTGGAAAAATGAAGATGTGAATATAGGAACTTATAACATATCAAATAAAAACAACATTAACTGCGCTAAAGAAAAAATTAATTTTATAGAACTATTTGATTTAGAACAACTAAAAACATTGAGTTCAAATAAAATACTGACAGATAATATGACAGAAGGATTTGGCTTTGTTGATATTTCAAGGCATATTTTTCCTGAAAAAATTCAAATTAAATCAAATGATAAAAATGAAAATTTAGCAGAGATCTTGTTAACAGCAAGAGTTAATTTAAACTAGTAAAATAGTTATTTTTTATACTCAACTTCTAGCCCTTTTTTCTTCCAGTCATCAAAGCCTTTTGCTAAGTTTACAACATGGGTAAATCCATTCTCTTTCATTAGTTCTGCACATTCACCACTCCTACCTCCACCAGCACAATAAATCAAATATGTTTTTTTTCGATCTAACTTCTTAATGATACCCTCAGCGTCTTTAGAAAAGTAATCGATTTGCTTAGCATCTTTGATGAAACCCTTGTGAGTTAACTCATCATTTGTCCTCAAATCAATTAAAACACTTTTATGTTCATCTATTAACTTTTTAAAAGTAACTGCATCAACGTTATCTATCTGTGTTTGCGAAAAACTAAATATAGATATACATACAAGAATTAGAGTGAATATACTTTTCATTTTATTATTTTTTTATTCTTATACAATTAATAAATTATCTTTTTAAAAAAATTAACCATTTCTTTTAATCAAAGCCATGTAAAACCCATCAAATCCTTCGCTTGGCAAAATAGATTTCTCTTTTACAAATTCAAAATTTTTATTTTTCTCTAAAAATTGATTGACTTGTTCTCTGTTTTCACTTGGCAGAATGCTGCATGTTGAATAAACTAAATAGCCTCCTTTTTTTGTCATGATACTATAATCATTCAAAATTTGTTTTTGAATAGCTTTCGTTCTATCAATGAAATCTAAATCTAACTTCCATTTTGCATCAGGATTTCTTTTAATAACTCCTAAACCACTGCAAGGAACATCAAGCAATAGCCTATCCGCAGTGTTCTCTAAACGTTTAATGGTTTTAGTACTTTCTATAAGTCTTGGTTCTACATTACTTGCTGTTGCACGGCGTGCTCGTTTCTTAAGCTCATCCAATTTCCATTGTGTAATATCCATCGAAATTATTCGCCCTTTGTTTTGCATTAATGCCGAGAGATGCAACGTTTTTCCACCACCACCAGCACAAGCATCAATGATGCGCATGCCTGGCTCAACTTCTAAAAATTCGGAAATTGCTTGCGATCCTGCATCTTGAAGTTCAAATAATCCTAATTTAAATAATTCATTATTGAAAATATTTTGACGCTCAGTTAAAACCAAAGCATTTTCGTAACCTTCAATAACGTCGACTTCAATTTCTTTTTCCGCTAAATGTTTTTTTAATATATCTCTTTTTGTCTTAAGCGTGTTGGTCCTTAAAACAACCTTTGCTTGTTCATTTAATGCTTTTGCTTCAACACTCCATTTCTCCTTACCTAATTCACTTTCACATGTATTCCAAAGCCATTCGGGATAAGACTGTAAAATACTTTCATCTGTCAGTGCTTTTTTGGCATCTAAGATTTTTTTCTCATCCAAATCTTTAAATTCTCTCTCTGGCGGAATTGGCAGGTATTTAATAACGAAATGAACGCCTAGTATTTGCCAAAAATCAGTCGTGGTATTTGCTAAATAACTTAATAATCGATAATTACGAACAATATCATAGGTTGTTTCGGCAATAAATCGTCTATCTCTTCCTCCAAATTTTGGATTTTCCTTCAACGTTTTTTCAATCACTTTATCTGCATATTTAGCTTCAGTAAATATTACATGTAATGCATTTACTATGGCTTGCAATAAAATACGATGTGGCTTTGCTACTTGTTTTACTGGTTTTCTTTTCATCTTATTTTAATTTACTAAACCAGTTTCTTGGCCATTTCTAAATGCTCTTCTATCAATTTCAATTTTATTAATGTCGTAAAAAAACCACAAACTGTCTTGCAAATCTTGTTTAAACCAACCCGTATATTGAATATTTCCATTTGGATAATACACAGTTGATTGCCCGTTTTTTTTATCATTGTCATAAAAACATTCACTCCATTTTATACCATTATCATAAAATGCAAGCCATTGACCATGACGTTTACCAAATCTAAAAAAACCAGAAAAACGAATGACGCCATTTGGATATTTATCAACGTAATCGCCAGTATAATCTTTATCTGGCGGTGAAATCGGAGATTTAGTTGCATTCAAATTAGCCACATTCATCGTGTCTTCTTTTTTTGAAGGAACTTCTTCATGTGTATAGGTTTCATTTTTACATGATGTAAAAAACAAACCAAATGTCAATAAGATTACTAAATTTTTCATGTATTATTTTTTTCGTTCAATAGAATAATTGACTAATTGCATCAGACTTTTTTTTGATTCGCTATCCGGAATATTTTTCAAACAATCTAATGCTTTAGTGCGATAAGTATTCATGATAGATTCAGCGTAAGTAATGCCTCCTTTATCAATAACAAACTTGATAACTTCACTTACTTTCTTGGGATCGTTATTATGATTTTTTACAATATTAATTATTTTTCTTTTTTCAAGCCACGTGCAATTATTTAAAGCATAAATTAATGGCAAGGTCATTTTCTTCTCTTTAATATCAATACCTGTTGGTTTTCCAATAGAGGTGTCATCTCCGAAATCAAACAAGTCATCTTTTATCTGAAAGGCAATTCCTGTATATGTTCCGAAATCAAGAAATGTCTTTATCAAATCTTTATCTTCTGTAACAGAGGCAACACCTGCCGAACAACAGGCAGCAATTAATGTGGCCGTTTTTTTTGTAATGATTTCAAAATAAATTTCTTCTGAGATATCTAATTTTCGGGCTTTTTCAATTTGTAACAACTCTCCCTCACTCATTTCTCTTACTGCATTACTAACAATTTTCAATAAATGAAAATCGTCATTATCTAAAGAAAGTAATAACCCACTTGACAATAAAAAATCTCCAATTAAAACAGCAATTTTATTTTTCCAAAGTGCATTGACACTAAAGAAACCACGTCTCTCATTACTATCATCAACCACATCATCATGCACTAAGGTTGCGGTATGTAATAATTCGATCAGGGAAGCTGCCCTGTATGTACTTTCATTGATTGGAGCAACACATTGCGCACTTAAAAAAACAAACATCGGACGAATTTGCTTTCCTTTTCTTTTTACAATATATCCCGTAATTTTATCTAATAAGGGCACACTGCTTTTCATAGATTGTTTGAACTTAACTTCAAACTCCTCCATGTGTTTTGTAATGGGTGCTTTTATTTGATCTACTTCTGAACTCATGTTATTAAAACTATTGTAAATATAAGGTTTTAATATAAAATAGTATAAGGTTTTGTTTGCGTGAAGGATTGCAATGGAAATCCTTTTATTTGTTTTTCACAAATAAAAGATTGTAATGAAAAGCCTGACCCAGCCTGCCTCTTTTGGCTGGGGCACGCCCTAAAAAAATCACTTAAACACCTGACTTGCAGATTTATTCTTATTGACTAATTGACCACAAGCCGCATCAATATCCTTTCCTCTGCTTCTTCTTACGTTAACAATAATCCCTTTTGATTCTAAATGATGAACAAAAGCCTCTAAACGCTCAGGTGTTGTTTGTTTAAAATTACCATCATCAATTGGATTATATTCAATTATATTAACCTTAGCAGTTGTTTTTTTGCAGAAATCAGCTAACTCCTTTGCGTCTTGAATACCATCATTAAAATCTTTAAATACAATGTACTCGAACGTAACTCGTGATCCTGTTTTATGATAAAAATAATTTAAAGCTTCTTCTAAATTGTCTAAAGAATTCGTTTCATTGATTGGCATAATCTGATTACGCTTTTCATCATTAGCCGCATGTAAAGAAAGTGCTAAATTAAATTTCACTTGATCATCCCCAAGTTTCATAATCATTTTTGATATACCAGCTGTGCTCACTGTGATTCTGCTTGGACTCATATTTAATCCGTCGGGTGATGTAATTCTGTCAACTGAACGAATGGTTTCGGCATAATTAAGCAATGGCTCTCCCATGCCCATGTATACAATGTTTGTTAGGGCTTGATTATATTTTGTTTCAGCTAAATTTTTTACCAATGCTACTTGATCATAAATTTCATCTGCATTTAAATTACGCAGTCTTTTTAATTTCCCAGTTGCACAAAAAGCGCACGTTAAACTGCAACCAACTTGAGATGAAATACATACAGTCATTCTGGTTTTTGTAGGAATCAACACACTTTCAACAACAAAACCATCCGTTAATTTCATAGCGCATTTTATGGTTCGATCACTACTTATTTGTTGGTCGGAAATAGTAACTGCATTAATAACAAAAGATTCTTTAAGCCAATCTCTGAGAGACTTAGAAAGATTGCTCATGTCATCAAACGAATGAGCTGTTTTTTGCCAAAGCCATTCGTAAATTTGCTTTGCACGAAACGATGCTTCACCTTTTTCTTTTAGCAAAGCTGTTAATTCAGGAAGTGATAAGGCTCGTATATCTTTTTTTATTTCCATGTGTTTGATACAAAGTTAGGATATTAATTTTAATGAAAATAAAGCAATTCATTAATTTTTCAATATATCTTAAGTCATAGAATAAGATCGTACCTCAAATTAAGGTGTGATTGGTTTCAAATATTATTTAACTTTGTGTTATGCGTTACATTACAGCTAATCAAATTTTTTCTGGACAAACTTATTTACCATCTAATACGGTTGTTGTGTTAAATGATAAAAATATAGTCATTGATTTAATTGATAAACAACAGCTGGATATTGGACAAATTGAACATTATGACGGAATTGTTTCGCCAGGCTTTATCAATACACATTGCCATTTAGAGCTTAGTCATTTAAAAAACACTATTTCACAAAAAACAGGTATTGTGAATTTTGCATTAGATGTAATAAAAAATAGGCATAACACAAATAGTGAATTACAACTTGAGGCAATAGATAATGCCGACAAACAAATGTATGAACAAGGGATTGTTGCTGTTGGCGACATTAGCAATACAACCATGAGTTTATCGAAAAAAAAAGTATCAGCTATTTATTACCATACATTTGTAGAACTTATTGGATTAAACCCTGAAAAAGCAGATTCTATTTTTGAACATGGACTTGAATTAACTCGTCAGTTTACAGAATCTCATCTATCCAATTCGTTGGTTGCACATGCCCCTTATACCGTCTCTAAAGAGTTGATAGAAAAAATAACAACTAGTTGTAGTCAAGAAAAAAAACCAACAAGCATTCATAATCAAGAAAGTGTTTCAGAAAATAATTTTTTCATTTCTAAAAGTGGTGATATTTTAAAATTGTATTCTGATTTAAATATTTCAATAGATTTTTTTAATCCAACTTGTAAAACTAGTTTACAAAGTATTCTAAACGTATTAAATACTGACAATAACACGTTACTGGTTCATAATACATTTACAAATGCTCAAGATATTGAAATTGCAAATCAAATTCATAAACAATTATTTTGGTGTTTATGCCCCAATGCTAATTTATACATTGAAAACACATTGCCAAATATTGAGTTATTGTTAGAAATGAAATGTAACCTTACATTGGGGACTGATAGTTTGGCAAGTAATGCAAACTTGTCAATTATAGATGAAATTAATACAATAAAAAAACATTATCCAGCCATTAACACTGAAACATTATTACAAATGGCAACCTATAATGGTGCTAAATTTTTAGGAATTGAAAACACCTTTGGTTCCATTAAAATAAATAATCCCTGCGGATTAAATTTAATTACTGAAAATCGCGGGATGTTTGAAGTGAAAAAAATAAGTTAAGACTATTTGCTTACTAACTCATTCATGATGCTAATCGACGAAGTTAAAGTGAATAAAGAAAAATCGTAATTTATTTTCTTAAAGTTTGTTTTCAATTTATTACCACTCTTCATTCCAATTGTTATAAAACCAAGCCCTGCTCCGCCTTTCTCACTCATTGTATTATTTTCTAAATGCTCTAAATAATAAGCCTTTAAATCTTTTTCCATTTCGAAGGAATTGATGACTTCAATTTGCTTTTCAATTGCTGGAATAGAATCATTTGAAACTAAATTTGCAGAAATGATATTAACAAGACCGTCATTCTTGGAAAGAATAAAAAAATTGTGCTGTTCGCCATGTTTATTCTTTTGTCCATGAATAAACATGTTTTGAAGAATTTCAACACTGATGAAAAATATTTTTTTAACTGGGCCTTTCGAAATCTGCAGTGATGACACTCGTTCTTCAACATTATTTTCTAACGTTGAAATAACTCCTTGATGCAATTCTCCAATATGAGACACTAGGATATTTTCACGCTGTTGCGTGTCTAAAATCAGCTTTTCATAATACTCATGAACAAACTGTTTTTCGTTATATCCTTTTTGTGTCAAAATAGTTTATTTAAATAACCCGTTTACTTCTGCATCAATCATTCGAATAACTTTTCCTAAATCCTCTTTGCTCTCTGAAAAATTAATTTCATCAATATCTACTATTAATACTTTACCGCCTTCGTAGGTTGTAATCCAAGCCTCATAGCGCTCATTTAATCTTTTCAAATAATCCAAGCGGATTGAATTTTCATAATCGCGTCCACGTTTTTGAATATGCTTTACTAAAGTAGGAACTGATGCTCTTAAATAAATAATTAAGTCAGGTGCCTTAACAAGACTATCCATTAATTTAAATAAACTAAAGTAATTATCATAATCACGTGTAGTCATTAAACCCATAGCATGCAAATTGGGGGCAAAAATATAAGCATCTTCATAAATCGTTCTGTCTTGAACAACTTTCTGTTTGCCTTGTCTAATTTCTTGAACTTGACCGAAGCGAGAATTTAAAAAATAAACCTGCAAGTTAAAAGACCAACGTTGCATATCATCATAAAAATCATTCAAATATGGGTTGTCATCAGCATCTTCATAATGTGGAGTCCACTTATAATGTTTTGCTAATAAGGAAGTTAATGTTGTTTTTCCTGACCCAATATTACCGGCAATTGCTATATGCATAAACGTTTGTTCTTAAAATTTTTTTAAATTATAACACACTAATTTACTGTTTTATTAGAATTTACCAAAACTTTTTTTTCAGGCTCAATTTAATTGATTTTTAAATTATTTCTGTAACGTATTTAAAAAAATAGTTGGGTTATATTTCTCAAAAATCAACTTCGTATCATGAAAGGCTTCCTCCATTTTTTTCTTATGAGTGGAATTTAAATACAAAGGAGTTTTCAAACTATCAAATACTAAATGGGCTGGAAAAACAATATGCATTTTTTTTGCACCATCCCCTCTATAAACCCACGTTGGAGTATATTCTGCTTTTTTAAACGTCGTTTTGTTTTTTGTGACATTTTTTTGAATACAAATTTTCAAAATAACACCGGCATCTGTATATCGCCAATATTGATTAGACAAAAAATTACCCAAAGAATACGCAATAAAAACACTATCGTTGATAGCTTTGGAATACTGCTTCGTTGTTGGACCAACAACATGTGGGTGAGCGCCAATAATTAAATTTGCACCAGCATCCATAGCATATTTAACAGCGTTTTTTTGTGCTGCTGTCGGCTCTGAAATATTCTCAGTTCCCATGTGGTAAAAAACCAAAACAACATCTGCACCTTTTTGCTTAGCAGCTAAAATCGAATGAGTAACTTCAGCTGAATCGATGAGGCTTAACATATAGCGATTATCAGCAGAAGGATAAGCACCATTTGTGCCGTAAGTAAAATTTAAAATACCTAACCTTATTCCATTAATCGTTATGATTCTTATGGAGTCCATATCTTTCTTACTGAAATATGTGCCAGCATATCCTAAGTTATTTTTTTTAATGATTTCAATTGTTCTTAATAAACCTGCTTCGCGTGTATCCATGCTATGATTATTGGCTGTTACTAAAAAATCAAACCCAGCGTCTTTCAATGCTTCACAATAAGCATCTGGCGAATTAAATGCAGGATAACCAGCGTATGGTTGATTTGTTCCTGCAAACGTCGTCTCTAAATTCCCGATAGTTAAATCAGCCTGTTGTAAAAAGGGTTTTATATATTCAAAACTAGGTTTAAAATCATACGTGTCGGAACCTGTTTGAGCATTCTTAGTTTGCGGCAAATGACACATTAAATCACCAACCAAATTTATTGTCAACTCAGCAATGGAATCAGGAATATAATTTATAGTAGCCGCTTCATTGTAGTTAGCAGCTTTATTATCTATATCTGGAATAGCAGATGTACTTTTTTTCTCATTAACATTATTAACAGAATGAGATGTTGAGCACATACTCAATACAAATGCAGTCACTACAATGATACATACCGAATACATTAATTTTACTTTCATTTTACTTTATCTTTATTAAAACATCCACAAATAAATGTGATACTCGAATCAATCGGTTTAAATGAATAATGAATAGTAGATTTAATTTTTTGATTTGAATACGTATTCGTTGTCATGCTAGAACGAGCACCTTCCATTGAAAGCATAGCTTCCTTTTTAACAAACATTCGAAATAGTGACTCCAAGAAACTAACAGCAAATAATAAGTATTTGGTTGCTAAAAAACGTGGTGGAGTTTGCTTAAATTCAATATGTATTTTACTCAATACTTCTTTAAATGTGTAATTGTTTTCAGATAAAATAAATCGATTATTAAATTGTTTTTTTTCTATTAATTCAATCATGCAAGTTGCTACATCTTGTACATCAACAAAAGCACATTTTCCGCTCGTGTAAAATAACATGCCTTTACTACAAGCCATAAACAACTTGCCTGAACTTTGATTCCAAAATCCAGGAGCTAAAACAATACCAGGATTTACAATAACAGCATTCAATCCTTCTTCAATGCCACGCCAAACTTCACGTTCGCCATTGTATTTACTGATAGCGTAATTGCCAACATGGGGACTTGATTTCCAATAAACAGTTTCAGAAATATCATTTACAATATCTGGATTATTTATTGCCGCTATTGAACTTACATGACACAGTGCACTCACTCCTTTTTCTATGCAGGCATTCACCACATTTGCTGTTCCAACAACATTGATCTTAAATAATTCTATTTCTTTTGATTTATCGAATGTAACAAATCCTGCACAGTGATAAACAACCTCAATGCCATCAAAAGCATCTAACAGTGAATAAATATCGCATACATCAGCATCAATCCACTTGATACGCTGAAACAATAGTTCGGAATCATTCCTATAATAGGAGAACAATTTTTTTGTTCTGTTAATATCGCTATTAGCTCGCTTTATACAAGTAACAGGTTTATTATCTAACAATAACTTCAAAGCAACATGTGCTCCAATAGTTCCAGTTGCGCCAGTTATTAAATTCATAAAAGTTGGGTTTGATGAGCTAAATAAAATAGTGTCATTTGTATACCTACTCCTACAAAAAATCCACTATAAATTTGACTCGAATTATGAGCACTCAATTTTAAACGAGAAAAACCAACAATGCCTGCGATTAAAAAACTAAATGACACTATGATTAAAATAGGAAGTTGCATATACAAACAGATAATGATTAAAACGCCTGTAATGCCACCAATGCCAATCATATGAGCGCTAATTTGCCACCAATAATTTATAATAGAAGCTGCTAAAACACTTATAGATGAAGCTAAAACAAAGAGTTTAAAGAAAGGCCAAATAGAAAAATCTGATAACATATAATACAATCCAAAATAACAAAAAGCGGTTGCTAGTAAGGGAAATGTTCGTTGTGCTCGTTCTTCAATATGCAAAGATGATACATATTTTAACTTGACTAAAATAAACAAATTGAGTAATGGAATTAAAAACGTAAACACAAAAACAATAATTGTAAGAATAACTTTTACCTTAAACGGAGTAAAGACATAAAACATACTTTCATTCATTCCAAAAAAAATGAGCAAACAAAAATAGGTTACCATCAATAATGGATGAAATACATAAGAAAAAAATTGCGCAAAAAACCTCATAGTTTGATAATAGGCATAAATTTACATTTAATTTTTTTTAGAAGTTATTATTTTGATGTATAAAATATCAAATCTATTACTATTTTTGAAGTATATATGTTTACCTTATTAATTAAAGAAATTCGCAGTTTTTTAAGTTCGCTAATCGGTTACATCGCAATTGGTGTTTTCGTGACTGGCATTGGAACCTTTATGTGGCTTGTTCCTTCTGAAAGTGCAGGCTCTAATGTTTTAGAAAATGGGTTTGCTAACATTGACCCTCTATTTATTTTAGCGCCATGGGTTTATTTATTTCTTATTCCAGCCATTACGATGCGAAGTTTTTCGGAAGAAAAAAAAACAGGCACTATCGAACTATTATTAACTCGCCCGTTAACTGAAATGCAAATAGTATTAGCTAAATACCTTGCTGGAGTTAGTTTAGTTATAATTTCACTTTTACCCACACTCATTTATTATTACTCAGTTCATCAATTAGGATATCCTAAAGGAAACTTAGATACAGGAGGTATGTGGGGTTCTTATATCGGATTATTATTTTTGGGTGCGGGTTTTGTTTCGGTTGGGACGTTTGCCTCTGCTATTTCAGAAAACCAAGTTATTGCATTTATCATGGCATTATTACTCTGCTTTATAACGTACGTTGGTTTTGATTTTATTTCAGCTTCAGGAGTTTTTGGGAAATACGATTCATTTGTAAAAGGATTAGGCATGAACCAACATTATGTTAGTATGAGTCGCGGTGTAATTGATACGCGTGATATGATATACTTTCTTAGTATCATTTGTGTGTTTAATTTTTTATCAAAAATAGTTTTACAAAGTAGAAAATGGTAACACAAGTTTTTATTAATCTTCCCATTAATAGTACGAAAAAATCAAATCCATTTTTTGAACAACTTGGGTTCAAATTTAATCCTTTGTTCTCAAATGATGTTGCAACCTGTCTTGTTATTAACGAGCATGCGAGTGTTATGCTATTAGAACATGTACACTTTAAAAAATTCACTAAAAAAGAAATTGCAAATGCACATCAAACAACAGAAGTATTATTAGCTATCACAAAAAACACTAAGAATGAAGTGGATGACTTTGTTGTAAAAGCAATATCTTTAGGAGCAACGGAAGCAAGAGAAACTCAAGATGAAGGGTTTATGTATTCGAGAGCTATTTCAGATTTAGATGGGCATATTTGGGAAATAGGTTGGATGGACATGGACGCATTTTTAAACCTACAAGACAACCAACAATTATAATTAGTAACAAGAATATAATTTACAAAAATGAAAAAACAACAAGCCAAACAAAAACAAAACGACATTATCATGTTAGTGGTTGTGTTTTCTGTTTTAATACTTTTAAATTTTGTTGGCTCATTTTTATTTAAACGTTTCGATTTAACAGCTGAAAAACGTTATACACTTTCTGAATCAACGAAAAAACTCATTAAAAATTTAGATGATGTTTTGTATTTAAAAATTTATTTACAAGGTGATTTTAATCCAAGTTTCACGCGTTTAAAAAATGAAACAAAAGAGTTATTAGATGAATACGTTTCTTATTCGGATGGAAATATTGTTTATGAATTTATTAATCCACTTGATAATCCAAGTAAAGAAGAAACGGAAAAGCTAGAAAAACAGATTTACACGAAAGGCATCATGCCCGAACAAATCGTTGATAAATCCTCTCAAAAAACTTCTGAAACACTAATTTGGCCAGGAGCAATTGTAAGCTATAAAGGAAAAGAAACGGTTTGGCAAATTTATCAACGTTCCATCGGAATCGATCAAGAAAACAATATTAATAATTCTGTTCAAGAATTAGAATATGGTTTATCGAATAGTATCAGAAAAACACAACAAATCAAAAAACCAGAAGTTTTATTTATTGAGGGTCATGATGAATTAGATACTATTCGTGGTGCAGATTTCATGAAATCATTAACCGAATATTATAATGTGTCTCGAGTAAATATCAATCATAAATTATATTCATTAAAAGGAGCTGATGCCATTGTGATCGCTCAGCCCGATTCAGCATTTGATGAGAAAGATAAATTTATCATTGACCAATTTATTATGCATGGTGGTAAAGCACTATGGTTAATTGAGCCTGTTTATACAAATAGAGATACACTAATTAAACGAGGGTATACTCTTGGTTTTAAAAACGAATTAAATTTAGATGATATTTTATTTAAATATGGGGTTAGATTAAATCCTGTCTTAGTGCAAGATTTACAATGCTCTCGAATACCTGTTAACGTTGGTTTTAAAGCAGGACAACCAGATTTTCAATTATTCCCATGGATGTATAATCCTTTATTACTTCCAACAACAAATCATCCTATTGTAAAAAATTTAGATTTAATTAGAACAGAATTTATAGGAACCATTGATACACTAAATACAAAAAATGTAAAAAAAACTATTTTGTTACAAACTTCAAAGTACACAAAAACTCAACCAACACCTGCCAGAATTTCGTTGGGGATGATAAAAAACAAACCCAATGAAACACAATATCAAAATTCGTTTCAAAATGTGGCTTGCTTGCTTGAAGGAACATTTGAATCGGTTTATAAAAACAGAATTTCCTCCGTATTCATGAACGATTCAGCATATAACTACAGGGGCGATAGTAAACCAACACGGATGATTGTAGTGGCTGATGGCGACATAGCAAAAAACGAATACCAACGAAGTACTGGAATGATTTATCCACTAGGTTATGATATTTATACCAAACAACAATTTGCAAACAAAACTTTTTTACTGAATTGCATGAACTACTTATTAGATGATCAAGGACTATTACAACTTCGTTCACGTGAAGTAAAACTGAGATTGTTAGATAAAAAGAAAATAGCAACGCATGAAACTAAATGGAAAATCATTAATGTTTTTTATCCATTAATAGGTTTAATCTTTCTAGGTTTAATTCAATTTTACATCCGAAAGAAAAAATATTCGGTTAAATAGCCAAAATAAAAAACTCTAATTTTCTCACTATGAAAAAATCATCCATTTTTTTAATTTTAATTCTAACATTATTAGCTGGTATTTCAATTTATTTTTACAAAACAAAAAATAGCTCCACCACATTAGACAAAGAAGCTAGTAACTTTAGGTATAAAGACACTGGAAAAATTGATAAAATATTTTTAGCAGATAAAGATGGCAAGTCGCTAACATTAGAAAAGATAAACGGCGTTTGGATGCTTAACAATACTTATAAAGCCAGACCTGATATTATGGAAACGATTTTAAGAACAATTGCAAATGTTGAAATAAAATCACCTGTTTCGAAACAAGGAAAAGAAAATGTAATTAAATTAATGTCTTCTAAATCAATAAAAGTAGAAATATATAGTCAAGGTGATAAAATAAAACAATATTATGTTGGACACACAACACAAGATCACTTAGGTACATATATGCTTTTAACCAATCTTGAAACAAATCAAAATTATGAAGATCCTTTTATTACTCATATACCAGGATTTGATGGCTTTTTGAACACGCGCTATGTAACAGATGAACTAGAGTGGAGAGATCGATTAGTGCTTGCCATTAGGCCACCACAAATTAAATACATAAAAATGGATTTACATGAAATCCCTGACTCTTCCTATGTTATAGATTTAATAAGTATGCAACGATTTTCTCTAAAATCATCAAACGGAAAAGCTATTCCATTTGACGAACATAAAATAAAACAATTTATTGCTTATTTTTTAAATGTAAACTGTGAAACCGTGTTAGATCAAAAAAGCGCCTTAGCAGATTCTATTTCAAAACAAGCACTTCCATTTGCCACGATAACTATCACTGACAGAAATCAAAAAGAACAAAGTGTGAGCCTATATCATAAGAAAGCAACTTTGAAAAAGAATGTCGAATACGGCGTAGATTACAAATATGATCCAGATAGATTGTATGTAAAATACAACAATAATCAAGCTTTTGGAATTGGCCAATTTTATGTTTTTGGCAAAATGCTTCAAACCTACGCTTATTTCCTTCCAAATAAATAAAGCCAACTTTTTCTATCTAATGTTTAAAAATAGTTTATAAGTTAATAGACTAATTTAAGTCTGCTCGGAGTCATATCATTAAATTTGAAATAAAAAAAGATATGAATTTTGTAGTAGCATCATCCTTATTATTAAAACATTTGAAATCAATCAACGGCGTTATTAATACTAATAATACCATTCCAATTTTAGATTGTTTTTTATTTGAATTAAATAATGGCACGTTAACATTATTTGCAAGTGACATGGAAACAACCATTACTACTAGCATTAAAGTTGAATCAAACGAAAATGGTAGCATTGCAATACCAGCCAAAACATTATTAGAAGCCCTAAGTAATTTACCTGATCAACCTGTTTCATTTATCATTGATAGCAAAAAATTTAGTGCAAAATTAAAAACAGATACAGGAGACTACACTTTAACAGGTCATAATGGTGATGAATATCCTAAATTACCTAAAGTTCAAGATACAACTTCAGTTATTATAAAAAGTGATGTATTAGCCAATGCAATTAATAAAACTATTTTTGCAACAGGTAACGATGATTTACGCCCTGTAATGAGCGGCGTATTTTGTCAGTTTAATGAAGAGAATTCTGTTTTTGTTGCAACAGATGCGCATAAACTCGTTCGTTATACACGAAACGATGCGAAAGCAGGAGCGTCAGCATCATTTATTATGCCTAAGAAACCGTTAAATGTTTTAAAAACATTATTAGCTGGGATTGATGATGCAGTAAAAGTAGAATTCAATAAAACAAATGCTTATTTTAATTTTGGTAACATCAATTTAGTTTGCCGTTTAATTGATGGAAAATATCCAAACTACGAAGCTGTTATTCCAAAACAAAATCCAAATAAACTAACGGTTGATCGCTTAACATTTTTAGGAGGTATTCGTCGTGTGAGTGTATTTGCGAATAAAGCAACGCATCAGATTCGTTTGAAAATTGCTGGAAGTCAATTAACACTTTCTGCAGAAGATTTAGATTTTGCAAACGAAGGCCATGAAACATTAATCTGCACCTACATTGGCGAAGATATGGAAATAGGGTTTAACTCAAAGTTTGTTATGGAAATGCTTTCAAATTTAGAGAGTGATGAAATTACCATTGAAATGAGTGCACCTAATCGCGCTGGAATTATTGTTCCAACTCAAAAATCAAATCCAGCGGAAGATGTATTAATGTTAGTTATGCCAGTCATGCTAAATAACTAATCAATATAAAAAAATATAAATCCCGCAATATTCATTTGAATTTGCGGGATTTTTTTTGACTTTAATTTATTTTTTTGAATACCTACAAAAAACTAAATCCGAAATTTCGACACTCGATTTGCCCAAATTTTTGGAGAATTAGATTTAGATACGATATTTGAAACCTCGCTCATTTCTATCAATTGAGTGGTTGTTAGTTTAGTAATTTTACGGAGCGCATTTTTTATTTCAGAAACATTTTCTGCTTCAAATACAAACCCATTTTTTTCTTCAATTAAAAACTCATCCTTTGCACCTACTTGATTGCTTAAAAGCAATGGAAAGCCTGATGCCGCATATTCATGAACAACAACACCCCACGGTTCGTTTCTACTTGGTAAAACAAACACACCGGCTTGAGCAATAATAGTTTCCAAATCTTTTGGTTGTACAAAACCAACATGTTTTATTTTAGCATGTTGCACTGGCTCAATATCGCCAATTCCTAAACACCAAAGCTCCCACTCATTTGGTTCTTCATCTTGCAATTCAATAAATGCCTTCCAGAGTTCTTGAATGCCTTTAAAATCGTAATATCTACCGACATAAATAAAGCGCTTCGGGAAATGATTGTGTTTTTTTTCTCTTTGATTTTGATAGATGGTTTCAAATAAATCCAAATCACAACTATAAAAACCTTTCTCAATATGGCTTTCTTTAAAACCTAAATTTAAAACATATTTTTTTTGAATATCACCAGGAACCCAAGCGTGCGAAAATATGTTTAAAAGCGTAAATCTGCTTACTAACATGGCAAACTTCTGTTTGAAATCCCCTCGCCAATGTGTATCACACGTCATAACGGTGGGTATTATTTTAAAATACTTTTTAGTTAGCCTTAAATAGTCCTTATCAATCCAACCACTACAAATAATAACAGTTGGATTAATCTCATTTATTAAATTTTCTAAACCACTATAATCATAATCAGGTTTTGAATATATTTTCAATTTTGTATTCTCGGAAAAATGAAAGGGAGCTTCTTTATTTACAGGCCACCGAATAATATGTACATCACCATATTCTGTTAACTGATTGCAACAAGCAATAAAATATTCTGCAATCTCAGTATATAAAAATAAAAATCTCATTCGTGCTAAGGTAAAAATAAAAAATCCATTCACTGATGGGTGAATGGATTAAATATGATTTCTTTTAATGAAATTATTTTTTAGCGTAACGCGTTTTGAATTTATCAATACGTCCTGCTGTATCTACTAACATTTGCTTACCAGTATAAAAAGGATGAGATGTCATTGAAATATCTAATTTTACTAATGGATACTCAACACCATCTTCGTGTACAATAGTATCTTTAGTGTCAGAACAAGATTTTGTTAAAAAAGTATATCCGTTAGACATATCTTTGAATACAACTAAACGGTAATTTTCTGGGTGAATTTCTGCTTTCATTTTATTTTAAATTATATTATTCGAAATTTGGAAGGCAAAGATAATAAAAATCTTTTATTAACAATACTTTTTTTAAAAATATAATAAATTTATAGTTTTAACGTTTCTTATTTATACCTTAGAACAATGAACAAAATTTTCTCATTCATATTCATAACCACTTGTTTATCAGCAACTTTTATCTCTTGTAAGAAAGATAAATTCCTTACCGATACCAATGCAAAGATATCATTTTCTCAGGATTCTGTATTATTTGATACCGTTTTTACGACTATTGGCTCTACAACTCGCCAAATTAGAGTAAGAAATATGAATAAACAGAAGATTAATATTTCATCCGTTAGATTACAAAATGGAAATTCATCCATGTTTACTTTAAATGTAGATGGAACGCCTGGCAAATCCGTTTCAGATGTTGAAATTCTAGCTGAAGACAGTATTTATATTTTCATTCAAGTGAATGTTAATCCAACCAGTAATTTAAGTCCTTTTGTTATACAAGACAAAATTTTATTTGATGTAAATGGAAATGAACAGAGCGTTGCACTAGAAGCTTGGGGGCAAGATGCGTATTATCACTTTCCAAATAAAGCGATTCAATATAAAAACGGGTTTCTCCCCTATTCAACCGTGTCTTCAGGAACAAACGTAACTGTAAATTGGGTTAATGATAAACCACATGTTATTTATGGTTGGCTAGTAGTGGATTCTACGCAAAAATTAACCATTGCTGCTGGTGTAAAGGTCTATTTTCATCAAAATGCTGGATTATGGGTTTATCGCTACGGCACCTTGCAAGTTAACGGATCAAAAGGAAATGAGGTCATTTTTCAAGGCGATAGACGAGAATTAGATTATGCTGATATTCCGGGCCAATGGGACAGGATTTGGATTAACGAGGGACATACAGACAACTATATAAATTACGCTATTATTAAAAATAGTTATATTGGGGTGCAAGCCGAAGTACTTTTAAATACAGCTCAACCCAAACGATTACGATTAACAAATACAATCATTAAAAATTGTTCTAGGTGGGGAATATATGGCGTTGCTTTCAATATATGGGGAAGCAACAATATTGTGGTTAATTGTAAAGAATACTGCGCAGCGCTAACATTGGGTGGCAATTACACATTTCTACACTCAACCTTTGCCAATTATTTTACCAAAGATGGAGGAAGAGGAAATCAACCTTGTGTGCATCTTGATAATTATTCTGGCACAACGTATTTCCCTTTAGATAGCGCTTATTTCGGCAATTGTATCATTGATGGGTCTAAACCAAATGAATTAGAAATTGATATCAAAACTGCTTCAAGCTACACTAAAAATTATAAATTTAATAGTTGCTTACTTAAAACAACTGCGACAACTAGCACAACTTTTATAAACAATGTATTTAATCAATCGGCCAGTTTTATTGACGTTCAAAATTACGACTGTAAACTAGGCAGCACATCTGCAGCCAGAGCAATTGGAGACGCAAGCTTGTTAGGTCTTTTTCCCTATGTATTCGTTCAAACAGATATACTTGGTGTAACGCGCTATCCAACCATTGATGCCGGTGCTATTCAATTTCCATAGATAAAATAAAATAAAAATATTATGGCTTTATTTTAACATCTTACGTGAAATTGTAGATTAAAATAAGTATAAAACCATTATATTTGAACTATGGAATTTTCAGCAGCTCAAATAGCACAATTACTTGAAGGCATTGTAGAAGGCGACGAACAAGCAAAAGTATCTAATCTATCCAAAATTGAAGATGGCATTACTGGTACTTTATCTTTTTTAGCCAATCCTAAGTATACAAATTTTATATACGAAACAAATGCAACCATTGTTATCGTAAACAAATCATTAGTGCTTGAAAAACCAATAAAATCAAGTTGTACTTTAATTCGTGTAGAAGATTCATATGCTAGTTTTGCAAGATTATTGGAAATGTACAATGAAGTAAAGGGTGAAAAAACAGGGATTGAACAGCCTTCTTTTATCAGTACCAATGCCATATTAGGAGAAAATTGCTATGTAGGTGCATTTGCTTATATCGGCACTAATGTAAAAATTGGAAATAATGTAAAATTATATCCTCAAACCTACATCGGTGATAATTGCACGATTGGTGACAATACAACTCTTTTTTCGGGCGTTAAAATATATCATGAATGTAAAATAGGAAATAACGTTGTTGTCCATTCCAATACCGTGATTGGAAGTGATGGATTTGGTTTTGCCCCGCAAGATGGTAAAGAATTTGCGAAGGTTCCTCAAATTGGAAATGTGGTAATTGAAGATAATATTGAAATTGGATCAAATTGCTCGATAGACAGAGCTACCTTAGGTTCTACAGTTTTACGAAAAGGCGTAAAATTAGATAACCTTGTACAAATTGCACACAATGTTGAAATCGGAGAAAATACAGTGATAGCAGGATTGTCAGGTGTTGCCGGTTCTACAAAAGTTGGAAAAAATTGTATGATTGCCGCACAAGTTGGTATTGCGGGGCATCTTAAAATTGCAGACGGCGTAAAAATAGCTGGACAAGCTGGTGTTGGATCATCAATAGAGAAAACGAATGAAATAGTACAAGGCTCGCCGGCATTTAGTTTAGGCGAATTTAGAAGAAGTTATGTTCTATTTAAAAACCTGCCAAAATTAAACGATAGAATACAAACCCTTGAAAAAAATAAATAAAAAAAATTTATTTAGATAACGTTATAAAAAACAAACTCAATACGTAATGAGCGATAAACAAAGAACCATACAAAAAGCTGTATCCATTACAGGAAAAGGTTTACATACAGGGAAACCAGTTACATTAACATTTAACCCAGCCGAAACTGGGCATTGGTATAAATTTCAACGTACAGATTTAGAAGGACAGCCTATTATTGAAGCAGATTGCGATTTAGTGGTTGATACATCAAGAGGAACAACACTCGAAAAAAATGGAGCCCGTGTTCACACTACAGAGCATGTATTAGCAGCCTTAGTAGGTTTAGGAATTGACAATTGTTTGATTCAAGTTACAGGCCCTGAAATGCCAATAATGGACGGAAGTTCTTTAAATTTTATCGAAATATTAGAAGAGGCTGGAATTGTAGAGCAAGATGCATTAAGAGATTATTTTGAATTAGAAGAAAATATAACTTACGAAGACCCTATTAAAAAAGTTGAAATGCTTGCAGTACCACAAGATGATTTCAGAATTACAGTAATGGTTGATTATGGTAGTGAAGTGTTAGGCACACAACACGCATCAATGTATAATTTAGGTGAATTCAAAAACGAAATATCATCTTGTCGTACATTTGTTTTTTTACGCGAGTTAGAAGCGTTGATTCAACATGATTTGATTAAAGGTGGTGATATGGATAACGCCATCGTACTTGTTGATAGTGAATTGCCTGAAGAAAAATTAAACTACTTACGAAAAGTATTTAATAAACCTGATGTTGAAGTAAAAGGCAAAGGCGTTTTAAATAATACTAAACTTAGATTTTTTAATGAACCAGCACGTCATAAATTATTAGATATTGTTGGCGATTTAGCCTTAGTTGGAAGACCTTTAAAAATGCACGTGCTAGCAGGAAGACCAGGACATGCTGGCAATATCGATTTTGCCAAAAAAATAAAAGCATTAGCTAAAAAACAAAAATCAGAAAAAGATTTTTTTAAAATAGATTTGAGCTTACCTCCAGTTTTAAATATCACTGATATTATGAAACTTTTACCTCACCGTCAACCAATGTTATTGGTTGATAAAATTATGGAGATTTCTGACTCACACGTAGTGGGTGTGAAAAATGTAACACTTAACGAAGAATTTTTTAAAGGTCATTTTCCTGATAATCCAGTTATGCCCGGCGTATTTTTAATTGAAGCAATGGCCCAATGCGGAGGCGTTTTAGTTTTAAAAACTGTGCCAGATCCCGAAAACTATTTAACGTATTTCATGAAAATTGATAATGTTAAATTCAAACAAAAAGTTATTCCAGGTGATACTGTTGTGTTTAGCTTAAATTTATTGACACCAATTCGTAGAGGTATTTGCCATATGAGAGGTGTTGCATATGTAAATAATAAGCCAGTTATGGAAGCTGAAATGATGGCTCAAATAGTGAAAGTAAAAGAATCAGAAGTTAAAACTGGTCAAACGCAATTAGCATAATCCTTAAAATTTAAAATTATGATTTCTACACTTGCAAACGTTAGCCCAAAAGCAAAAATTGGAAAAAACGTAACTATTGAAGCTTTTGCTACGGTATATGAAGACGTTGAAATTGGTGACAATACTCACATTCATCCCAACGCATTAATTTATCCCGATACAATAATTGGCGAAAACTGTCAAATATTTCCTGGAGCTATTATTGGAATTGTTTCTCAAGATTTAAAATATAAAGGTGAGCGCTCAACAACTGTAGTTGGAAACAACACTATCATTAGAGAGTATGTTACCATTCATAAAGGAACAGCCGATAGAATGACTACGAAAATTGGTGACAATTGTTTATTGATGGCTTACGTTCACATTGCACATGATTGTATTATTGGTAATAATGTAATTATTGCTAATTATACTGGCTTAGCAGGACATGTAACTATTGAAGATTTTGTTATTATTGAAGGCATGGGAGCTGTTCAACAATTCGTAACTATTGGTGCACATAGCTTCTTGGCAGGCGATTCTAAAGTAAGAAAAAATGTTCCGCCTTACATTCGTGTAGCGCGTGAACCCCTTCAATACATTGGAGTAAACACCGTTGGCTTAACACGTCGTGGATTTGAAAAAGAAGTGATTAATCAGATAGAAGATATTTATAGATTGATTTTTGTAAGAGGACATAACATCACTAACGCATTAGAACTTGTCACAAAAGAAATTCCTGATTCGACTATCAAACATCAAATTGTAGACTTTATTAAAAATTCGACAGACGGAATCATTAAAGGAATTTAAACCAAAAATTATGGCACGCATACTCACTGGCATTCAAAGTACAAATGTTCCCCATTTGGGAAATATTTTAGGTGCCATATTACCTGCAATTGAATTAAGTAAAAACTCGAATAACGAATCCCTCTTTTTTATTGCAGATTTACATTCCTTGA
>JBILCJ010000083.1:0-9032 GCA_044353195.1 Bacteroidia bacterium
TTTCCAATTGTAAAACATAGTGCAAGTATAATCATTTTTGATGATTATTTTGATGCCTAAAACTTCATTTGTAATTTTAAATTGAGCTGTCTTCTTGTTAAATAATTAGGCACAGCATATTGGCGATTCGTGACATCAGTTACCCACGTGTAAGACACTGTATTATTTACTTGCAATAAGTTAAATACTTCTATGCTGATAAACATGTCTTTTAAATGATGAAACGGATTGTGTTTTGAAACCGTTTGCCCTTCTTTAATAATTTGATACGCAAAACCAATATCAACTCGACGATAAGGTGGCATTCTAAAAATTTGTTTCCAACGCTCATGATCGGGAGGACCAAACGGTAAGCCAGAACCAAACTGCATATTTAAATACATTTTACAGGCTGGCAGCATTGGTAAATAATCTTGAAAAAACATACCAAACGTAACACGCTGATCTGTTGGCCTTGGAATGTAGCCAGGATTTAAAACAGTGCTATCGGTTGCTTTTGTATCAAACGTATAGCCACTAATAATTTCTTCACCGTTGGCATTAAAATAGGTTACTTTTCTGTCGTCGGCAATATCTTCCATGGTTTTTAAAAAACCAATGGTAGCCCACGATTCGATGCCTTTAATAAAATCGCCATTAATTCTTACATCGGCTCCTGTTGTGTAACCAACCGAATTATTTTTTGCAAAATAACGAATGCGTGTATTGTCAACTTCATATGGAATTAACTGTTTCATTTCTTTATAATACGTGGCAATGATTAATTTGAAAGGGCGATTCCACATACGGAAATTATAATCACTAGACAATAAAAAATGAATCGATTGTTGTGCTTTGATTTGACGATTAATTTGTCCGTCAAAGCCACGCATTTCGCGGTAAAAAGGAGGTTGATAATAATAACCCCAAGACGCTCTGAATAAAACATCTTTTTTCCAATTGGGTTTATACGAAAGTGTAACGCGAGGAGATGTAACCGTTTGTTTATTATAGTCCCAATAATTAGCTCGCAAGCCAGCTGTAACAGATAATTCTGATGAATCCGATAATGATATCATTTTAGAATATTGCATGTAACCTTGCACACGATTGGTTTCTAAATTTATCTTTGTTTTTACAACGTCTAATAAATTTATTTCATTGGGATTGTATGGACTTATATAACCAGCAGAATCAATGGTTCGCCACTCACTTAGTTTATCATTGATGATTTCATGTTGCAAACGAGCGCCCCAGGTAAACTCACTATTTTTTGAAATATAACGCGTTCCTTTATGTTCAATGTTCATCACAGTGGCGTCAATTCGGTTTCGTCCGAAATTTAAAAATGTTCCAACACCACGATTGAAAGCTACTTGACCAAAATTATCTTTACCAAAATCCGCTTCTAACTGATCGATATAATATTGACCTTGCACATTGAAATGCTCTTGCTCTTGCGCATGATAAGCCGATGTAATGAGTTTTAATTTTGTTTTCGGATTAGGGCGATACGTGGTGGAAACGCCTCCCATAAAGGTGTTATAACTTGTTTCTTCTCTGCCATCAAAATAAATTTTTAAACTCACTGCATTATTAACAGTTCCAAAAGTTGTTTCTCTAGTCTCAGGAATTACCGTATATTTATTACTGGCAATATTTCCTAAAACCTCAACACTCCATTTTTCGTTTAATGTAACCGTGATGAATGATTGCACATCATAAAAACGTGGGCGGTAT
Source organism: Bacteroidia bacterium (assembly GCA_044353195.1). GTDB lineage: Bacteria > Bacteroidota > Bacteroidia > B-17B0 > Aurantibacillaceae > UBA4416. The sequence goes on from JBILCJ010000083.1 coordinate 1,720, forward strand.
TCGCCTTTGGTATCAAGCCCTTTTAATAAATACGAATTGGATTTATAACGGGAACCTAAACTCCATGCTACAACTCTGTTTTTTGAAACACCTTCCAAATGCATGGCTCCACCTAATAAACTGCCACTTACACCACCTGCAAATTTCAATGGTTTTTTATATGTAATATCTAACACAGAGGACATTTTATCACCGTACTTGGCTTCAAATCCTCCTGCCGAAAAATTGATGTTACTTACCATATCTGGATTTGCAAAACTCAATCCTTCTTGTTGCCCACTGCGTGCTAAAAACGGGCGATACACTTCAATGTCATTCACGTAAACTAAATTCTCATCAAAATTTCCTCCTCTTACTGAGTAACCACTTGTTAATTCATTATTACTACTTACACCAATTTGTGTTTTAATTAATCCTTCAATACCACCACCAACATTGGGAATGTAAAAGAAATTTTTCGGGTCGATGTGAATAGATTCGGTAGTGCGATTTTCGGCTACAATTTCAATCACTTGAAATTCTTTAGCATCTAAAGCCGCATTTAAAATTATTTTTTCGTCGGGCTTTGCGCGTATTTTTTTATTGAGTTGCTTATAACTCATGTTGTAAACAGAAATCGTAATGTCTTTATTGGCCGGTATGACTAACGTGTAATTTCCTTTTTTATCAGACACCGTTATTTTTGAACCATCTTCTAAAACCGCTATTTGAACATCTTGCACAGGTTCACCATCAGCATCTTTAACCACACCAGAAATGGTAGCCGTTTGACTCAACCCACTAATTGAAGCCAACATCAATAGACATATATAAATGTTTTTTTGTAACACGTGGTTTATAACGACTTTGAATGGTAAATATTGTTGAAGAAACGTAATCAGTTTTAAAATTTACAAGTTAAAATTCTTTTGTGCTTGCATGGCAATTTCATTTCCATAAGCCAAAGAAGCGGTTGCTGCTGGCGATGGAGAATTAATCACGTGCATCGAATTTCCTTTAAACTCAATTTTAAAATCATCTTCCATATTTCCTTCGCCATTTAAAGCCATGGCTCTAATACCACAACGATCAGCAGGCACAATGTCGTCCATTTGTAAATCAGGAATTAATTTGCGTAATCGATTTAAGAAATACACTTTACTAAATGCACCACGGTATTCGTCTAAACCAAATCGCCAATGCTTTTTAAAGAACTTCCACGTACCCATAAAACCAAATGCTTCTAAGGTATCTTTTAAATTAAAAGCCGTTTTGCTATACCCTTCGCGATCAAAAACAAACACTGCATTTGGCCCACACTCTACTCCACCTTTAATCATGCGCGTGAAATGAACACCTAAGAAAGGAAATTCAGGATTGGGAACTGGGTAAATTAAATTCTTAACTTTTTGTCTGCCTTTTTCAGTTAAATCATAATAATCACCTCTGAAGCCAACAATAGCTGAATCGGTTTTAACATGATCTTTTTTTGTAATTCTATCAGCTTGTAAACCTGCGCAAGAAATAACGTACTTAGCATTAAATGTTCCTTTTTCGGTAACGACGTCAGTTGTATTATCTTTTTTAATGAAATCAATGACTTTATGTTCCGTTAATACTTTACTTCCGTTATTGTTGGCATGAATAAGTTCCACATATTTGCGCGCCACATCAGCATAATCAATAATACCTGTGCATGGCACCCAAATGCCCGCAATGCCAACACAATGTGGCTCAATCTCTTTAATACGTTTTGCATCAATCAATTCGATTCCTTCCACACCATTTGCCACACCATTATTAAATACTTTATGGATGTGCGCCAACTCACTTTCTTCGGTAGCTACAATAATTTTACCACACACATCATGTGGGATGTTATGTTCATTAACAAAAGCCATCAATTCTCTTCGGCCTTCTACGCATTTAATTGCCTTGTAAGAACCTGGTTTGTAATAAATACCCGAATGGATTACGCCCGAGTTATGACCCGTTTGGTGTGCTGCTACTTCTTTTTCTTTTTCTAAAACTAAGATGGTTAAATGTGGATGATGTTGATTGAGTTTGTAAGCCGTTGCTAAACCAACAATTCCGCCACCTACAACAATTATATCAAAATTTGTATTGCTCATTTAAAAAGGATTGTAATTTTGTGTTAAATATACCAATTTAGCTCTAAATTTTACTAATACCATCCAATAATGAAAATAATTTGCATTGGCAGAAATTACGCCGAACACGCCAAAGAAATGAAAAGTGAAGTTCCTACAGAACCTGTGTTTTTTATGAAACCAGACACAGCTTTACTTAAAGACAATGAACCATTTTATTTCCCAGATTTTACGAAAGATTTGCACCACGAAATTGAAGTGGTTTTAAAAATATCGAAAGTGGGTAAACACATAGCAGAAGCTTTTGCCCATAAATATTACGAAGAACTCAGTGTGGGCATTGACTTTACAGCCCGCGATTTACAAGCACAATGCAAAGCAAAGGGTTTACCTTGGGAAAAAGCAAAATCATTTGACGGCTCTGCTCCCATTGGAAAATTTGTAAAGAAAAGCGAATTAGGTGATTTACAAAACTTACACTTCGACCTCAGCATTAATAACGAACCTAGACAAAAAGGAAACACCAACGATTTACTATTTTCGTTTGACAAAGTGATTGCTTATGTGTCGCAATTTGTAACACTTAAAGTGGGCGATTTAATTTACACGGGAACTCCAGAAGGTGTTGGCCCCGTTGCCATTGGCGATAAATTAAAAGGCAGACTGAATGGTGTGGAGCTCTTTTGTTTTGAGGTAAAATAAGTGACATAAACATCGTATTAAAAAAACCTCTTCAACCCACATTGAAGAGGCTTTTTATTATATTTGATTTTCGCGTTACGATTTGGCTATTAAAAATAATATGAAGTATAAAAACATCAGAGAAGAGGAATTAAAAAATAAAGTAGGTGCAGATCGGTTTAAACAATTTGATACCACCGAAATTTTAGGAAATATTGATTTTACAATGTTTCTAAATGTTTGAAAAAACGCACTCGATGATTACTGAAGCTCGCGAGGCAGTCAACAAAAAAATATCACAAAAAAACCCGATTAAATTAATCGGGCTTTTTGTTAATTGTAAACTTAAAACGCTTAGTATTTTATTAATCTCTGCGATTTAGTATTTACGCCTTGTTTCACAACTACATGATAAATAGCATTAGAAGGCAATTTACTTCCAATAGTTACATTACTAATATCTGCTTTATGAACAGACTTAGATTCAACTATATGTCCAAGCATATCATAAATCTCCACAACAACCTCTTCGTCATTGTCAGAAAAAATAGTGATGTTAAATGCTTCAACAGTTGGATTTGGATACAATACAACATCAAAATCGTTCATTAATTGTTGTTTATTTTGATTAGCACTTCTAAATGAAGAATAGGCACAATCACTGACAACAAAACTATTTGATGCTAAAGTTGAACTGTTATTAAGTGTAACCGTTACTGTATAAATTCCTGGCATATTTACAGAAATAATAGAGTTAGTTGATCCATTTGACCATAAGTAACTACTAATGTTAGTGTTATTCAGTAATGATAATGTGGTAGATGAACCAGAACAAATTTCGTCGTTACCAATAATAACAGCACTTGCGTTAGCACAATCATAATAGTTTAATGCAATATCATCTATTAAATTTCCACAACCTGAAGTATATCCAGTAAGGGCTTCAAATTTAACTCTTACGAGTGTTTGAGTAGAATCACAAATATAGTTCGCGGCAATTTTTTTCCACACATTGTGTGTTGCTGTTGCTGTAAATGTGTAGATATTAGTAGATGTTAATGGATTATAAAGTGTAACCTTAACCGATTCATTAGCAGAAGTTCTTCCTCTGTACATGAAACTTAACTGAAGCGTTTTTCCAGAAACCACATTTACATCCTGATAGATTTTACCATATGTGCTGCCATTTAATTCAATGTATTGACTTCCGTTTGGAATAGAAATACCTAACACATTTTTATGAATTTCTATTTTATTTCCATCCACTAAGTTCGTCCAATTAGACACAGAAACTATATTCCAAGGTGATGTTAATGCCGGATTTTCAAACGAACCATTTAATAATAAATTAGCTGAAGTTGGGCAATAACTTGCAGCACATGTATAAGAATTTACGGTAAGTTCTTTTACTATGTTACATCCATTCGTAGTTGAAATAGTTACAGAATATGTACCAGAACTTGTTAAGTTTAATGAAGCTGTGGTAGCTCCATTATTCCAAAGGTAAGATGTACCGCCAATTGCCGTAAGCACGTTTGACGTACCTGCACAAAATGCAGTAGAACCATTGATTGTAGCATAAGTTGCAAAATCATAAACTGTAAATGGTGATGAAATACTTGTTGTACCATTTGCAAAAATTACTTTTACAAAATAATTACCTGGTGCGTTCACAGAAATCGTAGGAGTAGTAGCACCATTGCTCCATAAATAACTTACCGCGTTGGAAGTATTAGTAACGCTTAAAACAGAAGATAAACTCGAATTACAAATGTATTGGTCTCCCAAAACAGCCACTGCATTAGGGCCACAATCTAAATAATTTAAGATTACATTATCTAAATAATTGCCACTGCCTGGATACAGAGATTGAATTGTTTCTAATCGAACTCGCACTTTTGTTTGATTCGATGCGGTAACATAAGAGCCTGTTATTTTTTTCCAAATACCAAAAACAGCCGTAACATCAAAGGTGTAAAAATTACTGTTGTTTATTGGATCAGAAAGTGTTACACGTAGCTTCTCAGCCCCAACTGCATTTACTCTGGCTCTGTGCACAAAACTTAAGTCTAAAGATTTGTTTGGTAAAACCGTAACATCTTGATGGATATTACCTCTATTGTTAGCATTTAGCTCGATGTATTGTATTCCATTTGGTGAGGGAATCCAACAACCTGCGCAATATAAATTAGCACCATTGATTTCAATTTTATTTCCATCGGCTGCATTTGTCCAAAATGGCATTGTTTCAAAGCCATAATAACCATATTTAGGGGGATTTTCAAATGAACCATTTTGTAATAAATTATTAGTTGTTGGGCAAATTGGTGTACAATAATTTGCATTGATTGTTACAAATGAATTTGCTTCGCAACCATTTTCATTTACAACTGTTAAAGAGTAATTACCACTTACAGTAGCAATTATAGTTTGGGTAGTAGCACCACCATTACTCCATAAATAAGTTGATCCACTAGTTGCTGTTAACGTTGTTGAATCTCCAAAACAAAAAGATGTTCCTTTAGATGATAAAATAGAAGTCGTAAATGTTTCTGGCTCATCTAAAGTCAAAGTTTTTAAAACATAACATCCATTGGCATCAGTTACGGTAAACGTATGAATACCTGCATACAAACCAATGGAAGAAGGGGAAATACTATATGGACCTGTTCCATTAGTGACTGTTAGCGTAGCATCTGTAGTTGCTCCATGACAGGCAATTGTGCCAGATGATATAGTTGCTATTGGATTTTCGAAAACGGTAAACACACTTGTAACGGTGCAACTAGGATAAGATGCGTTTGGGGAATACGTAATAGTATAAGTGCCAACTGTAGATTCTGAAGCATCTATTTGTCCAGTTGTGGCATTTAAAGCTAATCCGCTTGCGCTCGAAAACGTTCCACCCGCAGGACTAAATACTGGTGTTACATCATTACCAGCTTGGCAAACACTTATACTTGGATAAACTAATGTTGGGTTGCAAGTATAACATCCTTCTAAAGTCAATACCATTGAACATAAGGCATCAGGGCTATTAGGACTTAGATCGCTTACTGTAAATGTAACCGTATGATTTCCATTACCCAAAGAACTCAATAAGGTTCCTGGAGCAGGACTTTGAGAAATAGTAAAACTGCAATCATCAAAAACAGACAGTTGCGGACGGTAATCAGGTAAAACACCAGAGCAAGAAGTTATTGTTTGGTTAGATGCGCAAGTTGCAATAATAGGAGCATTTGTTTCGTTTGAGCAATTTATAGAAATAGAACAACCTGCAATTTGACCAGAACATACAACACTTGTAGTCGCAGTCGCATTTAAATTATTTCCACCTGGAGCTGTGCCAGCATAAGAATAATTATTTCCGGAAATTCCATCAGTATTTGGTGTGGTTTGCTTTGTGCCCGAATTAGTAACAACTAATTGAGAACTTGTTAAACCAGAATTATAAATATTCTTTCCTTTAGCTGTTCCCATATCATTTCCAAAATTACAATTGTTAACAGTAACACTTATTGCCCCATTAGATTGAAGATATAAATCTAATCCATTATCAAAATTACTCGCAGGTTGATTTGAGTTATTAAATGAACACGTTTCGAAACTGTAGGTTCCTGCAGCACCTCTTACAGAGATTGCATTTCCATCATTTGAAGTGTTTGAACTAAATTGACAAGTATATCCAGTAGGATTATTCGTTCCACAGAAAAAAGCACCATCAAATTTACAATTAACGAAAGTGGCTTTTAGATTTGCATCAATTCCTTGAGAGAAATAATGACCACCACCATTTGTAGCAGAACTAGCGTCTCCTTGGATATAATTTCTATTAAAACAAGAATTGGTAACCGTTAAATTACCTGCAATTTGAGCTATAGCACCACCTGCACGAGCAGAGTTACCTTCAAATGATGTTTTATCAACATTGACAATAGAAGTAACTCCATTTATCTCGATAGCACCACCCTTACCATCTGCGTCACGAGATTGTGAAAAAACAGAATTTTTCACTGTTAAGTTACAAGAATTTACTTTAATGGCACCACCAGAATCGCCATTAAAACCAGAACAACTAAAAAACAAACCATCAAAAGTTGAATTAGAACCACTCGATAAATAAATACTTTCACCGTTAGAGGTTGCTCCGTAATTTTTCTTCATAACTACGCTTTTTAAATTAAAGCCTTTTACGTTCGTATTAACTAATAAGGCTTGTCCTAAAGCACTTCCTAAAAAGAAATCAAACAATTGTAAATTTTGAATGGTGATATTGTTTGCAGCAATTGTCGCAAAACGGTGGTCAGTATGACTGGTAAAAATGGTGTTACCGGTTCCAGCACCAAAAATAGAAATACTTTTATTTAAGTTCAATTGTCTGTTACCAGCTCCTGTAAATGTACCTTTATCAACGTAAATAATATCGCCTGCCGCTGCTGCATTAAAAGCCGCTAAAAGACTTAATTTTGGTGCAGTTGGAATATTACCAGCATTTGCATCATTACCAATTGCAGTTGTATATACGTCTCCAGTAGTAGAATT